>NZ_JALGQY010000023.1:0-54990 GCF_022809915.1 Acinetobacter lwoffii
TATATTGATGTTTATAACATCATTTGGGGAGCAAAATATCACTTATAAGTGTTGTTCAAATTTCCTGATCCACCTCTTGCTGCATCAAGTGAGACTTCGCTTGGCAATTGTGCTTCAGATTTAGATTCCGAATGTTCTGCTCTTAAAATTTCTATAGCTTGTTCAAATAATTGGGTTAAAGATTCAGGTAGTTGTCCCTGAATTGCAACTTTAGCAATTAAACTAAGAGTTTGAGGATTTCCTAGCAAATCATCCAGATTCTTAGCTGTAAAGTGAGTAATAATTTCTTGAGCTCTTTGGGTGCTAAAGTTTTGTTCAAGAAATATAGCCATATCATTTTGAGCAAAAGGATTTAAATGAAGTTCTAAAGGTGATTCTGAATATTGTTCTCTTATAGCTTGTATGCCTGTAGCACTTTTCCAATCTGCTGCACGGCAAGCTAGAATAAATTTTGGATATCCTAAAAATTCAAGCTTTTGCAATACTCCATCTACGGCATCACCATCATTTTTTGAATTTACCTCATCGAGTGAATCAATAACTAATATGCTATTTTTACCAAGAAGAGGGCGGGGGTCAGCACGATTTAGTAATTGACGTGCAGTACAATATGCGTAATTTTCTAAGTTTCCTAGCCATTCTAAAAGGCTAGATTTTCCCATTCCCGCTTCACCTAAAATAACCAATGAATTAGTTATTTCAAGTATTTCATGTTGACTAATTTTTTTTTGAGTATCATCAAATTGATACCACAGAGTTCTCGGGATCATGATCTAAATTTAATAAATATTGTATAGTTAATAGACTTCTCATAATCTTAGCATGAATAGTTTGTTGATTAAAAAATTGATCTGAAAGGAAAATACAAATGGAGAATAAGTGAATTTTACTCTTTTTTTGTTGCAGAAAATTAAGCTACTTGTCGATAATAGTGGGTTTATTGCTAAATTTACTATAGGTGCTGGTATATGTCTTATCCTTTTATATTTTTGGCATATTGATTACTTTCCTACGGACTTATCATTAGGCGATGGCCTTTTATTTTTCTTAATTACTATAAAATTTTTATTTGTCTATGCATTCTTTTTGGGCGCACATTATGCACTAGGAAGTATTTTTATTTTTTTTATAAAAGTTGTTCGAAGTTTCTTCAAATTTATATTTTCCTTTAGGTCCTGGAGTTTTATTAATTTAAGAAAATTTTTCTTGAAGAACTTTTATTTTAATAAGATTTTAGATACAACAGGAAAAAGTATCTTTAAGTTTTTACTTTATTCTTTCGGTTTTGTTTTTGTTTTTGCTTTTTACAATGAAAAATCAATAAACTTATTGATAATGGTATTTTTAAGTATTCTTTTGAAAATATTTATTGATAAATTTATAGATGATTGGAAAGAGAATAATACAAACTTAAAAGAGGATGAAAATAGCAATAAAAATATAAAGCTTTTGATGATGATGCTTTATATTTTAATTGTCCCTAGCTCTGTATATATTTTTTATGCGGAAAAAACGAAGAATATTTTTATTAATATTGCACTAGGCTCTGTAAGGGAAGATGAAAAAAATAGCTTAATCTATATTAAAACAGGATTTAAAGACTTTTTTCCAGAATCAAAAATTGGGCAAAAAAAAGGTGAATATATTGAAATAAAAGGGGGTGAAATCCTTTTAAAAGGAGTTGGCAAGAATGCTTTAATTCAATATATAACTACAACCAAAGACCGAAATGGAAATGAAGTTAAAATAAAAGTTAAAGTTGAAGTTCCTAATGAGGCTCTATTAATTATAAGAAGATCCCAACATACGAACTAGATGGGATCTGAAGAACATCATCAAATTACTGTATTACAAACTTTAAAACTTCATTTTTATTGAAAAGTCTTACTTTTTTATCTGTTTTTCCAAAATAATGAGGCTTTATGAGACCCTGCTTTTGTAAGTTAGTGACATGGGAGTGGCGCATACCTAAAAGAGAGCTTGCCTCAGCACCAGTAATGAATTCTTCTTTTAAATCTAAAACTTCAGTAAGCTCATTTTTATAAATAAGCTTCCAATAGACTAAATCTTTAATGTCTAAGAAGCCTGTATCGACCCAATATTTTTTCATCCAATTTATAGGGCAGTTCAATCGCTTTGCAGCATCTAAGTAAGAAATAAACTCATCACTTAATAATTTATTCTTAAGATTTAATAAGGAGCAAGCTTCAATTTGAACAGATATAGGACTGTTCTCTTTTTTTCTAAGAATCCCTTTTTGAACAAGTACCGCAACTTTATTCGGGCTAATTCCTAAAAGTGCAGATGCATCTTTTAACGAGTAATAATCCACATTGGTGGTTATCGATTCTAACGTATCTTTTCGCCTACCTGTTCGTGTTGGATAGTGTTGAATCATGTCTAAATTTTTTAAATTTATATCTTGAACATCTGTCTTTAAAAAAATATTAATTGGTGTCGAATCAATATGAGGTCCATGAACGGGCGAAATACCTATTGATGCTAATTTTTCTACAAGATTCGTAGGATTTGCATTGATCTGTTTCGCTAAAAGTGCGATCAGCATATATTTTCTATCGAATTCATGAAGTTTTTTCTTTGAATATTTTTTTGGATCGGCTTTATCTAGATAGCTTTCTGCTGAGTTGAACCAACCCATATTTGCTAGTTTTCTAGCAGTTTCATAATTGATTTTTAAAATTTCAGAAACCTGTTTTAGATCAATGTGGTCATTACTAATTGCTATTGCATCTATTGTATCGAATGCGGGTTTATCCTCGTTATTGAGGCCCATAATAAAGCGCTCAATATCTATACTCGAGATACTTCCATGATAAAGCTCTTTCTTCCCCAAATTTAAATAGTCGTTTTCAATCAATTTCTCAAGTTCAAAACGAGAAACCTTCAAAATATACTTTATCTCATGATTTCTCAGTTTTCTAGCAATACTATTTTCACTAATTTTGTATTCATTAGCATTTTGTTCAACGATTTTGATGTGCTTCTTGAAAAAAATCTCATATTTTAAAAACGGTATTAACTGTACCCTAGGATGTGAGTAATTGATTCTAGAATTAATAAGAGCACTGAGTTTTAGTGCTGAAATTTCAGGATTATGAAAATATTCATAGACAGAAAGGAAAACTTTCAAATCAGTATTAGATCCATCGAACTTAAAGAATTCATTAAAAGCATTCCAGCAAGCTGCAAACTGTTTGAATAATTTATTGGAGTTGAAATTTAGAACGTCTATAAACCAATATACAGTTTCTATTGTTTTTGCTTCCTTAAGTGGAGCTTTATCTAATTCAAAACCACAACTAGCACAGTTTTCAACACCAGCTTTTGATGTAATTGGATTCTCGCAATTGGGACAAGAATCAATTAAAAAGCAAGAATGTATCGGACATGCATAGATAGGTTTTAGCATCCATAATTTTCTTAGATACGTCTTTTCACAAAGGCATAGAGGGCAGTAACGTATATTGTTTAATTCTAGCAACTCATGGGGGATTTCAATTGCTCCTAGTGTTCTTGGAGATCTACTCGTTGGCTTTGATCTTTTAAAAGCTAAAAGTGAGTAATCACTATCTATATTTAAAGCACTTAAAACTAAGCTAAAGCGAGCTTCATCTGCAAGATGATAATTTAGTGATGCTTTAAGGATGGATTGATAGTTTTCTTTCCCTACTAAATTAGAGATTGAACTATGTGCATTAAGTTTAGCGGTTCTTAGTAGGAAGCTGATTGGCGATTCATCTTCGTAAGGAATAGCTTGTATTAAAAGAGTATTTTGCATAATTATATTTGTTTCATGAATGATATGATTTGAGAAATATTCATTTCGAAAGGATTTTTACTTTGTTTACTAATGTATAGCGTGATACCTAGTTTCCAGGCATAACTGAAGTCATTAGAGTTAATGACTTGCCGACCATCGTTTAAAGCATGCGCAATACTTTCTCTAATTAGGCTCATGATGTATGAGTGATAGCCTTTCGTAGCTAATTGAATTTGCATGCCTACAAGTTGGCTATCTAGTGCTGGCATGAAGGAGATATTTTGCCTATTGAGAGTTCTTGAAACCTCGGCAAGAAATGCAAACATACTCCCACCGTGTGATGGATCAACAGTTAATGGGTTTAGCTGGTAGATGAATGGAAATCTACGTGCAATTTGGCTATCAATTTGAAGTAGTGGTACGAACTCTGGTAAACCAACTAAACAAAAACTGATCCCAGTTCTATTCACTAAAGTTTTAATCCAATTCCCTGTAGTCCGATTCATTCTTGTAGACGTAGGTTTACGCTCAAATAAATGATGGAACTCATCTAAAAATATGAGCTTAGTTTCACATTGAGCTAATAAATGAATGAGCCTACTGGTTAGGTATTCAGTCGTACCATATCCATTTTCACAAGTAAGATCTCCCAGTTCTTTGAGCATCATTATGGCTAATGACTTCACGGTGGCAGGTGAGGGTACTTCGACATAGCATACTGGGATAATGAATTTTTTATGATCCTTTTCTGTTTTTTCGGAACGTGGCATCAAGCTTAAAATTGCTTTGCACAAGGTTGTTTTTCCTAATCCTCCCTCTGCCAGTAGCATGCTTCCAACTGGTTCACTAAAGGAAATACTTCTTTGGACACAATCTTGTATACCCGTGAAAGCTGCCATAAATTCAGTTGAAGTAATGACAATATTGTTAATAGATCGGATTTTTTCAAATCGATTGTCAAATTTTTCCATGTTTAAATACCTCCAAAGAACCAAACTGATCAATTGGAGTAGCTGTATTTATAGTAGAAACAGGTTGTTCAGAAATATCCTTTTCTTTCGAAAAAAGTTGTTCTTCAACTCTTTTTAGTTGCGTGGGAAGTTCTAAACTAAGCGGCTTTAATCTCGGTTTATGTTTCACGAGATTACTTTGTATCTCGTGCATAAGTTTATACAGGTGATATAAATCCGACATTGGGCCAATCCTCTGTTTGTCGGATCGAGATTGGGCTTTCTTTAGTTTTTGAACTTCAAGGTGGGTTACTCGTGACAAGTCAAATGTATAGTCTTGATTAGTTGAATCTGCTTGAATAACGACATCTTTATTATTTGGATCTATAACATAAACTTCATTTAAATTTAAATCATCTATAAGCACGGTAACGGTCTTTATGCCTTGCGCTTGTAGAGTTGTTAGCGCATGAGAAAAATAACTAATACCATCTACTCGGACTTGACCGTGATTAATGCTTCTTTCAATAGGCCTGCGACATAAAATTTTTGAATCTATATCTGTGAGAACACTGGGCTGAATATCTTCGATTGCATCTTGCCACATAATAATAGGAGAGCGACCAGTCGTATGATGAATAGATTTGTGATAAACATCATGGATCCAGGTATCTATATATTGTTTCAATTGTTCTAGAGTCAGTTGAGCAATTTTATTGGACTTATAATTCCCTCTATCTATCGGATTTGAAAAAGTTGTGCCAGGCAGCTTTTGAAGAATCCCATGTGTCAGCGTACTAAAAAAACGTTCAATATGAGGTTTATTATTTGGTGTACCGACTTGAGATGGAGTTAAAGTAATTTTCAGCTGTTCGCACACTCGAGCAAGTGAATTATTTTTAAACTCAATTCCATTATCAGGAATGATAATACTGGGAATTCCTCCTGGTAATTTTTGATTCGGGCGAGTAACCATATTCTTAATGGTTTCTAAAGTAGTTGCAGCACTAGGGGGATACATATTGATATATGTACCTACAATTGCTCTTGAATAAACGTCAATTGCACAAGCAAGAAATGGTCTTCCTAAAGCAACCTTATTCTTTGGGTCGACTATAATAATATCGAGATAGTGTGTATCGATTTCGACCATATAAAGAGCAAAAGGGCTAATAATACTTTTGCCGGCAGCTTGAAACTTTTTCTTTGCTATTCGGGATCCTTTCTTTATTTTTAATTCAATATAAGGGTCCAATTTTTTGATATGCCGTTGGATACTCCTCAGTGTGGGTAACTGTTCTAATGGGATGCCTTGCTCCATGAAACGACCAAGCATATAGGCTTGTACGTCTTTACCAGTTCTATATTCGGGCTTCAAATAGACGTCATTAATTGCTTGATTCAGAATTTGGTAGACTTCAGGTGGGAATCTTAAATGATGATTGCCTATATATTTATCTTGTAAACACAGCTTGTTCTGCGAAAAACTTTTATATTTAGTAAGCCATCTTGCGACAGTACGGCAGGAAGGAGGATGAGGATCTTTAATCTCAGTGGAGATCTGCTCTATTAATTTTGATAAATGTTGAGGGCTCGTCGGAGATTTTAGAAATTGAAGAGCGCTAATGACATAACGCTCTTTACGATGTATTTCTGAATTGTGTTTGGGGTTGATCATCAGCTTATCAGGTGCAAAGACGCATAAGATTTCACCTTTTTTGTAGCGATTTTCAAACTCATTCGGGGTAATTGAAAATGTTTTTCCACCAGCAATTGCTGCATATCGTATAGCGTTATAGGTTACAGAGCCGATTTCAAAAATATAGTCAGGATGTTCTTTAAAATAAAAACGAAAACCTGGCTGTGGAATAAAAAGAGAGTTATTCATGTTATTAGATCTCTCTGCTTTTTTGTTTATCTGAGTTAATAGTAATTTTTTGATGAAAAAATAAATAATCAGCTAGTTCTGGTTTGAGGCCAATTGATTCAAGTGTTCTGTAGACTTGAGTTGAGTTATCAAACTCTTTGAGCGTTAATTGCTCTAATGCGTAATTAATTTCAAAATTATTCCAGTTGAATCGATGCCCTCTTTGATACCAATAAAGTAGCTGAGATATCTCTGATTCATTGGGTAAATCAGTGTGATCGATTAGCTTAAAAGTAATATCAATGGAGTGTAGTAGGTCAGAAAGTATTGCAAAGCGGTTTAATTCATCTATTGATAATGATGCTATAGATGGTTTGACTTCGTGAACTTCATAATTACCTTTTTTGGTTTGAATCAAAAAATCTGGAAAATAATACTGTTCATTGATCAGTAAAATTTTTAATGCTTGTGAGCGATAATTTAAGATATTTGGATCCTTTTCTAAGGAGACTGCATGAGCAAGTTCAAGCCGGCTTTCTAATGGTATTGATCCACAACACTTTTTACTCGGGAAGAGAGAGGTTCGACGACCGAATGCTCCTTGATAGATTTTGCGTTTCCCATGAAGTGTAGCTGCTACATTTGCTGTTGATTCAAAGGCAATCCTGATTTGTTCTAGGATGTTTGTTTGAATATCGGTTTTTGAAAATACTGCTTGATAGGGCATATCTGTTCATCCAGAAGTAATCCTATTCTCAATAAATTTTTGAGAATGAGTTAATCTGTACTATTGCGATCGAATAGCACTTACTTGACTGGTGACGATATAGAGAAGATACTTGGGTTCTCAGGTCTTTATATTCTTCTATATAAAGTCACGAACGGATCCTTTTAGGGTCCGTTTTTTATTAATTTTTTTCTAACTTTTCATAATCACTCCAGGGTTGTTTCTGAGTATTGAGAATTTAGTGGTTGTCTTGAGAATCTAAAATAGAATTTCTTTGATTTGCTAGCCATGTAGCAACATCCTTTACTAAAGCATATTTGCCACGACGATTTAGGATACTAAAAACAGGAACTGGTACTGTTTTACGTGTTAAAGCTTGTCTAAAAGCTTCTGTGGATTTGTAGCCTAACGCGATTCGTAATACATCATCTGTCATTAGTGGGCCGTAACGGTCGAATAGTTCTTTTTCTATTGTTGCTGCATCAACTATGAGGTGAATTTCCATTGAGTTCCTGGTAGTAACCTGTCTCACCAAAAGCTTATACTTACGTTTGAAAGTGTACAAGTTGAATAAATTGCCAAAATTTTTCCGAAAATATTTTTTAAATAGTTGATATTTTTTAATTTATTTAAATTTCATGGATTGTGTTTTGAAAAACGAAAATATTAGAAAAGTTAGAATTAATAAAAGGGATGTAATTGATCAACTGCGGGTTGCCTTGTGGTATTCACACATACAGCTTGGTTTAGATACAGATATACCATCTCATATAGCAAGAATAATTGAGCCTGATAAAATTAGAGTAGTGGATGGGTATATTGCTGATAACGATAGGAAATGGAGGAATTATAAGAATGGTTCAAATGTTCCTAGCCCAAAACTTACAGATAAAGCAGAAGCAATCGTACAAGGTAGCTCATTGATAATTAATCATGTGCTTTGGCAAGCTATGAAAAATTCAATAAGTTTAGATTTACTTTTAAAAGAGAGTATTGGAAAACTGTCGTGGGAAGTTCAACGAATACTTTATAAATCCAATAAATATGATTGTGATAGGAAGTTAGTTGAGAATTTATCGCCTAAAAAACTGATACAGCTGGAACGATTGGCCAGCTTAGACGCTTTAGCTGCACTTGTTATTTTTATACGTTTAGGTATCAGGGAAAGTAAGAGCGTTATCGATACCAGTCGAGCAATTTATCGAACCTTACTTATTGTTTGTTCTAGAAAGCCGTATTCACATTTTAGTGAAAGTTTAATTTTATTGATGAATTCGTATGTGTTTTCTTTAGCGGACGCTAAGGAATCAATATTAGGCGATAGCTTCAAAGAAGATTTTTTAATGGATCTACAAATATTAAAGACTCAATTTTCAAAGACGGATAATGGAAAATTGAGTGATAATACTTGGAAAGAAAACGTTAGGATCTCATCCGATTTTCTGGGGAAGGTAAGGTTTCATAATCTCGTTGAAGAATCGACTATCATGACAGTAAATGCTATCTAAAATACTTGGAATGTAAATTATCTTTGTAATAGACATCCTAGATTTAGATAAGAGCATCTTACATTTCTAGGCGCTTAGATAATCTTTCTTCAGCATACATTTGTTTGAGAACTAAATTTTCTTGTTCCAATTTATCTAAGCGAATCAGAATTTGCTCATTGATATCTATATAACTTGCTTTCCAGCGATAGAAAGTTGCGATACTGATTTTGTACTCTTCGCAAATTTGTTCGACAGTTGCACCTGCTAAATTCTTTTTAATAATAGCGTTGATTTTAGCTACAGAAAATTTTTGCTTCACAGTGAATTCCTAAACTATCGTTCAATGATCATCCAAAAGAAAAATTTCAGTAAACGGATAGGGTTAAATTAAAAATATCCTATTTTGGGATATTTTTAATTGTAACTGATATTGAGCCATGCGCTCAATACATGATCCCAGGTATCAAGACCTAATTAAGAAACTTATAGAACTGCGTGAGTCAAAAAATGTGACTCAGGTTGAGCTTGCACGTCGTTTGAATAAGCCTCAATCTTATGTTTCCAAAGTTGAAATCTTAGAAAGACGACTTGATGTAATTGAATTAATAGATTGGTTGCAAATTTTAGAAGTAGAATTAAATAATTTTCTCAATCACTAAAATAAAATTCTTTGTGTCATAAATTTTATTGAGGCTTTATGAACTTTATAAATAAGAAGAACTTTTACTATTGGGACTACTTGACGATAAATTGAGTTTTTGTTTTTGATATTATTCTATTAATTAAATATTTAAATAGTTGGAATAGGGCTCCAAAATATGGAAAATTTACCAAAAGAGGGGCGTAGTCAAGAAATAGGTCGTTTGGCTACAAGAGCGTTAGGGATTAAATTGCCTAAATCCTGGATTGAGACACCATTAGCTGGTGACACAGATTTCGGTATTGATTATACAATTCAACTAAAATCTAATGAAAACTACGTGAAATATAGTTTTTACTTACAATTAAAAGGCACTACGGTTCCATCGTACAGCACTGATAAGACTTTTATTTCATATGATTTTAATGTATCGACTCTAAATAATTATCGTCAACAAGAACCTTTAGTAATGGTTGCTGTGGTTGATTTGAGTGAAAATGAAGAAGATCTACCAAATTGCCCAATTTATTATTTTTGGTTAGAAGATGAATGGTTTTCAACAAATGAATATAAGTTAAAAAATCAAAGTACTATTACTATTAGAATTCCTGTGAATAATGTTTTACATACTTCTTTAGATATTTATGAATATTATTCAAATAGAATTTCAGAAAAATTTGCAGTTACAGAATTAAAAAAGACGATTCAGATTCCAAATAAAACTTCAGTAGAAAGCATTGAGCTATTCACAAACGCTATAGTTGAAAAACCATTGATATTGAAAAGTATTGAAAAGCAAAGTGAAGCTCCATGGATTGATAATCCTAAAGGGGAAGTATCAACAGATTTGAAAAATTGCTCAGATTGTTTATCAAATAATCGTATAAATGATGCGAAAGAAATCTTAAATAAGTTAGCTCTTAAAAAAGATCTATTTAGTACACATGAATTAGCAGAATTTTATTACCAAAAAGGAAGTATATTATCTTGTGAAGGCTTTTTTGACGATGCCGAAAGTTACTTTGAATTAGCATACAAGCAAAATTTGAAGAATCGTTATCGTCTTGCCTACTTAGAGTCTAAATTTAAACTGGATTCTATACCTTCACATGTTGAACTTGAAAAGCTTATTGGAGTTTTACATGAATATGATTTCCAAGAATGCTCACTAAAAGCTAAATCACTTGCAGTTTTAGGTAGATCCCAAGAAGCACTTCTAATACTTAGAGAAAATCATCCTAATGAAATCATGATTCAAATGATCGTTTGTACTATTGGTGAATTGTATGATGATCTCGATAAATTAATTGAGCAAAATATTACTTATGAATTTGATGAGGAAAGAAGAAAATATATTTTTAACTCATTAGCAGCTCGAAGATATTTTCATAAATCTACAAATCAAATAGGGGTTCATGGGGAGGTTCTCCCTTTCCATGGTCATCCTGATTACGATGTTGAAGGGATGAAATTATCTTTTAATTTTATGCAAAAAGCATGGAGTTCTGCAAGAAAATTAGGTTATCCAAGTGATGTAACAATGCTAATAGATATTAGCTGCTTAGTTTATGGATACTTTAATAATTTTTCAGAATTATGTTCTTATCTAGAGGAAATTTTGGTCGAAAGACCTAATCATTTAGAAGTTATACGACCTTATATTCGTATTCTATTTAACTCTAAAGAGTATAAAAAAGTAATAGACTTACTGGATAAATTAGAAAATTTAGATCCTAACGAATGTGAAATAAAGATTCTTTCATATTACCATCTTGGAAAATCAAAAAAATGTTTAGATTTAATACAAGAGTATGAACATATTTTGTTGAGTTCTTTGAGAGAGATTACACCCGCAATTTTCTGTATTGGGATTGAAATAGCTCAAGCAACTTTTCAAAAGAATTTAGTTGAAAAGTTTGAAAATATCGTTGGGACTTTAGAAAATGGTGAAGCTTTTATTGCTATTCAGAAGTTTGTTTCAGAATCAAATTTTGATAAAACTCAAGGTAAGGAGTTTGCCCAAGATTTATATCAAACTTATTTGAAACTTGGTAAGCCATTCGTAATTGCAGAACAATTATTGCCGTACTTAGATCCTAAACATGAACTAACTGCAAACCAAATAATTGAACTCGCTGGACATGTTTTAAGTGTAAGAGAACTTAGTAAAAGTAGATATTTAGATTTAGCTCAGGCTTTTTTTACCACAGAGCGCTGGTTAGAAGCTGAAAAGTTAGCAGAGAAAAATATAGCTAAAGGTATAGCTATTTCTAAGTGGAAATTAGTACAAGCTGCAGCTCTGCAAAATCAGGGTAAAGTTGGGATCGCTTATAAGACTATTGAAGATGTTATAAAATCAAAAGATATAGGCAGAGAAGAACAAGAATTCTTTATCTCCTTATCTCTTTCACTTGGTTTAATTGATAATGTGGTTGATTTTCTTGAAGAAAACTTAACAAATTCAACTAATACTCAAAATATAATTTTTACTATTAGACGCCTTATAGCTGTTTATATCAATAGACCGGAATATGAGTCAAAGCTTAAGACTGCAATTTTAAAATACGGAGCGTTAATAGACTTAACTAACTGCGAACAAGAAGGTGATTATTTGCAACTATGTATGTTGTATGCTCCTTTTGAAAGTGATGAAGAAATTAAGAATTATCAAGAAAGATGTAATAAATATTTTGATACCTTTCCTAATTCAACAGTTCTAAGAAGAGCAAAGGTAGATGATGAGGGGGGAGTTGAGTCTTTATTAACCGCGTTAAGGCAATTAACTGGAGTTACTCCAGAGCAAGAAAAACTTTGGGAAAGTAATAAACAAAAGTTAAGAAATAGGGAACTTCCTATACCATTTTTCATGCGTGGAAAATTTTTACAGAATACACGAGATGTTTATACCACATGGATATTATCAAAATGTTCTAAAAATGAAGAGCTGGAGTTTAGAATCATACATGCTCCTCAAATGGAAAAAGGTAAGTTCATCGAGTTGATTGAGACTTCTGATATTATTTTATTTGAGGAAACTTTATTATTGATACTAAATGATTTAAATCTGCTAGATGAGTTATTAAAAGTATTGCCAAAATTTTCTATTATTGACTCAGTATTTAAAAGGATAAATCTCACTACTCATGAGTCAATGTCAATTAATAATCAGATATCTGGTAATATCTTAAAAGCAATCCAAAATAATATTGATAAATTAAATTTGATTGATGATTATAAAAGTAATAATTTTCAATATGTTGATGCTTTTAAAGGTAAAGATGGAGTTTTATTGACTGATGATTTGTATGTTACTCAGTTGGTAGAGCAAGAAAATAAAGATATTTCATTTGGTAATATTTTTAATATTTTGGAACTTCTTTATGTTAAAGATATTTTAAGTGAAGATGAATTTTATAAAAAAATAGTAGATAGCTTTTCTCTTGGTATTGTTGATATAAAATTGGGGTCGGATTTACTTGGTAGCACTATTAACTATTATTTAGGGGCACCAGGAGTAGTAAATTATGAAAATACTCATTTTAAATTAATTTTTGATAATTTGATTACCCAAAATACTGATTTTATGTCTAAACAAAAGCTATTTTTAGATATGTTTAATTGTGTGGATATACATAATTTATCATCTGATGTTTTGTTGAGCCTCATTAGTAAATTATTGGAATTTCATCCTTTAGTTGATCCACAAAAAGTTGTAGACACTTGGTTTATTTATTGTGGGTTGAGGAGAGAAATAATAAAAGATATAGATACTTCGATAAGTATCGTACACGAAGTTTTATGGTTTAAATATAAAGACGTTATGGAAAAGTTGAACTCATCAATTTATTCTTCTAAAGTATTATTAGATAATATAATTAGAATAATTAAAAGCTTAGATAGAAATGTTAGCATATTAGCTTTTGATAATTTAACTTCGTGTTTTTCTCCAGACTCAAGTGAATATAAATATTTGGAAACTATAATTTAGAGTTTGTCAAAAAAATAGAGCCATTAAGGCTCTATTTTTTGACAAACAATGCGTCGTTCTTTGACAAACAATGTGTCGTAATTGACAAACAATGTGTCGCGTGACGGTAAAAAACCTTACCAGCTTAACGCACCGCCAGTTTGGTAATCTGTTACACGCGTCTCGAAGAAATTCTTCTCTTTACGCAAGTCCATCATTTCTGACATCCACTGGAACGGGTTGTTCACACCAGCAAACTGTTCAGGCAAGCCTAACTGCGCCAGACGACGGTTAGCAATGAACTTCAGGTATTCTTCCATCATGCCCGCATTCATGCCAAGTACGCCGCGTGGCATCGTGTCACGTGCGTATTCGATTTCCAGCATGGTGCCTTCAAGAATCATCTGAATGATTTCTTCTTGGAATTCAGTGGTCCATAAACCTGGGTTTTCGATCTTGATCTGGTTGATCATGTCGATACCAAAGTTCAGGTGCATCGACTCGTCACGCAGGATGTACTGGAACTGCTCGGCAACACCATTCATCTTGTTACGACGGCCCATAGACAGGATCTGGCTGAAACCACAGTAGAAGAAAATACCTTCAAGAACACAGTAGAACGCGATCAGGTTGCGAAGCAGGATCTGGTCATTTTCAGGTGTGCCGGTTTTGAATGTAGGATCACTTAAAGACTGAGTATATTTCAGGCCCCACGCAGCTTTACGTGCAACTGACGGTACTTCACGGTACATGTTGAAGACTTCGCCTTCATCCATACCTAGCGACTCGATACAGTACTGGTAAGCGTGTGTGTGAATCGCTTCTTCAAACGCTTGACGCAAGATGTACTGACGGCATTCAGGGTTGGTAATATGACGGTAAATCGCCAGTACCAGATTGTTTGCAACCAGTGAATCGGCAGTCGAGAAGAAACCAAGTGAACGCATCACAATGGTACGTTCATCTTCAGTCAAGCCATTTTCAGACTTCCACAACGCAATGTCGTGGTTCATGTTCACTTCTTGTGGCATCCAGTGGTTTGCACATCCGTCCAGATACTTCTGCCAAGCCCATTCGTATTTGAATGGAACAAGCTGGTTCAAGTCTGCACGACAGTTGATCATCGCCTTGTCATCAACCTGAACGCGTTGCGCACCCATTTCAAGCTCTTCCAGACCCGGTGCAACATCAAGCTGCTCTAGGGAAGCAGATGCTCTTGCCAGCGAATCGGTTGGATTTGATCCTCGGTTTTGAGTGGCTCTAAGGGGTTGTGCAGCTGCCACATCCGGCGATGCGTTGCCTGCATCAGATACCATCTGTGAATTAGTCGCTTTTTGCGGCTCGACGGGCGCAGGCTGCTGTTCAGGTGCAGCCGGTTTTTGCGAATCATCTTCGAAATCGTCCCAACTTAGGATAGACATATCAATTCTCTCTACGTTGCTTTATATCTTTTATGAGACATTCAGCTTGGCTGAGATGTCTTACTATACGCTTAATTTGTGTAAGCAAAATTAAGTTTTGTTGATGAATGCTCTAGTTTTATACAGGAGCAATAATCCCCACTACTTATTTTGCTTACGCTGCTGGCGAACTTTGAACCAGAAGTAAGCAATGGGTAAATAAAAGGTAATACCAAAGGAAATCAGCAATGCCGCAAGTCCTAACATGTAGTTATGAGTCATATGAGGCATTGAGGTTTCCTTTTATTTAAATTGAGAGGCTTTTCAACCTCTCATTGTGTTACCAAAAACTTAATTGATTTGGGTAACTGCGACAGTGTGCACAAACATTTTCCCACCGATTAAATCGGTATCTAACATAAGCGCGAACACTAACGCCTTGAGGATAAGTACAATTACTCATCGGTCAGCTCCTAATTACAAAATGGAGCTTTCAGAGGAGTGACTCACACTCTAAATTTTGCTAAAGTAGTCAGCGTTAAGTCCGCTAAAATTTAACACAGATTACCTTTGTTACTTTCTAGAGTGTTGCTAAACCTCTGAAAGCTTGGGTTTTCAAATCAATGGTCTGTCACTTGTGATAGGCCATTTTTTATTGCTTAAAATTTATAAAACTCTTATGTCCGCACCTCCTTTTTTAATTTCATTCAGTTTGGAATCCCCCCTAAATCCCCCTTTAAAAAGGGGGACTTTCTCCCTCCTTTATTAAAGGAGGGTCGGGGAGGATTTAAAACCTGTCAGATTACTGACAAGCTTCACAATCAGGGTTGTCAATTGAACATGCCATTGGCACTGGAGCCGCTTGCGCAAAACCTTCTTCCTCTGCAGGAGCTTCAGGTTTTTGCGCTTCAACCACCGGAGCTGCTGCTACAGCAGGAGCCGCAACAGTTGCAGGTTTAACTGCATTCAATGCGCCAGTGTTAATGGTTGATTTCTCAGCAGAAGTCGCACCCAATGCACGAAGGTAATAAGTCGTTTTAAGGCCACGTAACCAGGCCATCTTGTAGGTGATGTCCAGTTTCTTACCGTTTGCACCAGCGATGTAAAGGTTCAGAGACTGCGCCTGGTCGATCCATTTTTGACGACGTGATGCAGCATCCACGATCCAGCGAGTTTCAACTTCAAACGCAGTCGCGAAGATCGCTTTAAGCTCTTCAGGAATACGGGAAATCTTCTGAACAGAACCTTCGAAGTGTTTCAGGTCATTGACCATTACCGCATCCCAAAGACCACGTTCTTTCAACGCACGTACCAGGTATGGGTTAATCACGGTGAATTCACCAGACAAGTTAGATTTCACATATAAGTTCTGGAATGTAGGCTCAATAGATTGAGACACGCCACAAATGTTTGAAATCGTAGCAGTCGGAGCAATTGCCATCACATTCGAGTTACGCATACCGTCTTTTTGAACTTTGGCACGTAAAGTATCCCAGTCCAGACGTTGAGTGCGGTCGACTTCGAACATGCGTTCTGGACGAGTTTTCGCAACCAGATCAAGCGAGTCGATTGGCAGGATACCTTGATCCCACAATGAACCTTTGAATGTTTCGTATGTACCACGTTCAACAGCCAAATCGCTAGATGTTGAAATCGCGTAGTACGAAATCACTTCCATCGATTCATCAGCAAACTCAACCGCAGCATCAGAACCATAAGCCAGGTTCATCTCATACAGTGCATCCTGGAAGCCCATGATACCCATACCAACCGGACGGTGTTTCAGGTTCGAGTTACGTGCTTGCGGAACAGCGTAGTAGTTGATGTCAATCACGTTATCGAGCATACGAACGGCTGTTTTAACCGTACGTGCCAGTTTTTCGCGATCAAGAACACCATCTTGAACATGTTGTACCAGGTTAATCGAACCCAGGTTACATACCGCGATTTCTTCTTTGCTGGTGTTCAGCGTAATTTCTGTACATAAGTTAGAAGAGTGAACTACACCTACGTGTTGTTGTGGTGAACGCAGGTTACATACGTCTTTGAATGTGATCCACGGGTGACCAGTTTCAAACAGCATAGACAGCATTTTGCGCCACAAATCTTTTGCACGGATTTTCTTGTGCAACATGTTTGTTTCTTTGGCAATCGCTTCGTAGTGCGCATAACGCTCAGCGAATTCTGCACCGGTCAAATCATGCAGATCAGGCGTTTCAGAAGGCGTGAATAAAGTCCATTCTGCATCTTCGAATACACGTTGCATGAACAGGTCAGGAACCCAGTTCGCAGTGTTCATGTCATGGGTACGACGACGGTCATCACCAGTGTTCTTACGCAGTTCAAGGAATTCTTCGATGTCGAGGTGCCAAGTTTCTAAGTATGCACAAACTGCACCTTTACGCTTGCCGCCCTGGTTCACCGCAACAGCTGTATCGTTCGCCACTTTCAGGAACGGAACAACACCTTGCGACTTACCATTTGTACCTTTGATGTATGAGTTCAAGGCACGAACTGGCGTCCAGTCATTACCTAAACCGCCTGCCCATTTAGACAGCATTGCGTTATCACGCATTGCGCCATAAATGTCATACAGGTCATCATCAATGGTTGTTAAGTAGCAGCTAGACAATTGTGGACGAAGCGTACCTGAGTTAAACAGGGTAGGCGTCGAAGCCATGTAGTCGAAGCTAGATAATAAGTTATAGAACTCGATTGCACGGTCTTCACGGTTTTCTTCATTGAGCGACAAGCCCATAGAAACACGCATAAAGAACAATTGCGGAAGTTCAAAACGTACGCCATCTGAATGGATGAAGTAACGGTCAAATAATGTTTGCAGACCTAGGTAAGTAAACTGGTTAGAGCGTTCCGGTTGAATCGCAGCAGCCAGTTTCGCCAGGTCAAAGTTCAACAATTCTGGAGAAAGAAGCTCAAGCTCAATCCCTTTTTTTAGGTAAGTTTCCAGCGCATCGCCTTCAACTGTATCTACAGGTAGACCCAGGAATTTCAAACCAGTCGCAACCAGGTCATCACGCAACAAACGTGCAGTCACATACGTATAGTTAGGTTCTTGCTCGATACGGGTACGGGTCGCCATCATCATCGTGGTCGAGATGTCAGACTCTTTTACGCCGTTGTACAAGTTTTTCACAGTCTCATCGACAATGGCTTGTACATCAATGCCTTCAAGGCCTTCTGCTGCTTTAGTAACATGCGCAGTTAAAGCACTTAAATCTAGTGGCTTGAGCTTGCCTTCAGCATCGGTAATTTGCAGGGTCGGGTGATGATGTGCACCTAACTGTTTACGTGCTTCAGAACGTTGTTCACGGTAAATGACATAAGAGCGTGCAACTTTCTGTTCGCCCGTACGCATTAGCGCAAGTTCAACTTGGTCTTGAATTTCTTCAATATGAATCGTTCCGCCAGAAGGTAAACGACGTTTAAAGGTATTTAATACCATTTCCGTCAGTTGCTCGATACGATCATGGATCCGGCTCGAGTCAGCGCTTTGTTGGCCTTCAACCGCCAAAAACGCTTTACCAATTGCGACAGAAATTTTTTCTGCATCAAAAGCGGCAACATCACCGGTGCGTTTAATCACCTGAAGTTGACCAGGAGTTGAAGTGATTACGCTCATGTTAGCATAGCTCCGTTGTCATCTATTTTTATGTTTATAGACCGTTTGAACTGGGCAAAATTCATGCCACAGTGTTTGAGGAATAAACACAAGACCTAGTGGTTTTAAAATTAATTGAACACAAGATACGGGAAAATTTAGGGTAGATCAATATTGACATTTAGCTAAATATTTTTCTTAAGTTGTGCTTTAATCCTTGTAAAAATATCGCTATTTTTATTGATTTTTGTATAAGCCTTATCAGGCAAGGCATAGCATAACAAAGTCAAAAGAAAGTGCTTATAGATAACACTGTGGATAACTAAAAAGTGCTGAATCAAGCAGTCATATTTTGTCCATGTAATAGTTGTGTAAATCGCAAATCAGATCTAAGCCACTGTTTCAAGCATAATTGTCCAAAAAATGCACGATAAAATATTACAAAATGCTATCTTGATGTATCAGTTTGGTGAACGCTATCTTGTTTACAATGTAAACGTGTGTATATTGCAAGCATATTAAAAACGTATCTATTGGATTTCAAAAGGATACGCCTATAGCGTAGATCCACCAAATAAGGGGCAATACATGAGCCAAGAAGAAAAGTTACCCAAGATTTTAATTGTTGAAGATGACGAGCGTCTTGCTCGTTTAACGCAAGAATACCTCATCCGTAACGGACTTGAGGTGGGGGTAGAGCCGGATGGTAACCGTGCCATTCGTCGGATTATTGCCGAGCAGCCAGATATGGTGGTGCTGGATGTAATGTTACCAGGTGCTGATGGCTTGACCATTTGCCGTGAAGTGCGTCCACATTATCATCAGCCGATTTTGATGTTGACTGCGCGTACTGAAGACATGGATCAGGTTTTAGGTCTGGAAATGGGTGCAGATGACTATGTCGCTAAGCCTGTTCAGCCGCGTGTATTGCTGGCACGTATTCGTGCATTGTTGCGTCGTACGGACAAGGTGCCTGAAGATGAAGTGGCACAGCGCATCGAATTTGATGATCTGGTCATCGATAATGGCGGCCGTTCAGTGACCTTAAATGGCGATCTGGTTGATTTTACCAGCGCAGAATATGACCTGTTATGGTTGCTTGCATCGAATGCTGGCCGTATTCTCTCTCGCGAAGATATTTTCGAGCGTTTACGTGGTATCGAATATGATGGCCAAGATCGTTCAATCGATGTGCGTATTTCTCGTATCCGTCCAAAAATCGGTGACGATCCAGAAAATCCGAAGCGTATTAAAACAGTACGTAGTAAGGGTTATCTTTTTGTTAAAGAGACCAATGGTCTTTAAGCAAATGTGGTTTGTTGCTTGAACAAGCAGGATAAATTATAGGTGTTTAAACACAGTATATTTTTGCGTATATACGCAGGACTCGTCATTCTTGTCGTCTTGGTGGCGGTGTTCGGCTATTTGTTGGTACAGATTATCAACTATCAGCGTGCGCAAGAATATCGCGAATCCCTGACTGATGGTATGGCATATATCATCAGTGAGGGGGTTGCACGCCAGCCAAATCTCCAGCAAAAAATGGATTGGGTTTCTGATGCCTCCGATTTGCTGGAATTGCCCATTCACTATGTAGAAGCCAGCAAGGTCGACATTACCCGTGCTGAAGGGCGCCGTATTGCCGAACGAAAAGCGGTGGTGCGTTGGGACGCTGAATCGGGTATTGCCTATATTGTAGTTGGGCTGCGTGATGACCCGGGTCATTACCTTTATATTAAGGCCGACAGCATTACTGAGCGCCAGATGAAGGCCTTACCAGTCTTTATCCTGGATTATCTGGTCTACTATCCAGGTCAGGAAAAAGAATACCTGGCTCGTATTCAGGATTATTTTTCTTATCCGGTTTCCATCGAAAACGTCCAGAATCTACCTTTAGACTCCGAGCAAATCGGACGTCTGCGTCTGGACCATAGCATCATTTTATACCGCGATAATGCCTCTATTCGTGGCACCACGATTTCAATTATTTCACCGATTCCTGGTTCGACTTCGCAAGTATTGGTCATGGGGCCGGTACCCTTGTTTAACTGGATGCCATTCCAGTTGGCGACCGGTATTACCTTATTAAGCCTTTTTGTGTTGAGTCTGGGTGTTTATGGTCTTCTGGTTCCGATGCAGCGTAAGTTGCGTGAAGTCAGCTATGCCTTAAACAAAATGAAATCGGGTAATATGTCATTGCGTCTTCCTGTGGAAGGCAGTGACGAGATGTCTACACTGGCGTCTAGCTATAATAATATGTCAGATCATATCCAGCGTTTGATCGAAGCGCAGCGTGAGTTGATGCGTGCGGTGTCGCATGAGTTGCGTACACCGGTGGCACGAATCCGCTTTGGTGTGGAAATGATGGCGGATGAAGATGACTACGATTATCGTCTGCAACAGGTGGAACAGATTGATAAAGATATTGAAGCGCTGAATACCTTGATTGATGAGATCATGACCTATGCCAAACTGGAACAGGGCATGCCGTCGATTGAGTTTGAGCAAATCGATCTGTATGACGTACTGAATCAGGTGGCACAAGAAACTGAAGCGCTGAAAACCCAGAAAATCATCGAATTACATCCAATGCCTGTTGCGGTCACAGTAGAGGCGGAGCGTCGTTATCTGCATCGTGTAATTCAGAATCTGGTCGGCAATGCTGTACGTTATTGCGATAATAAAATCTTGATTAGCGGCGGTCTGGATCAGGATGGTCAGGCCTATGTTTGCGTTGAAGATGACGGGCCGGGGATTCCAGAAATAGATCGTGCCCGCATTTTTGAAGCCTTTGCCCGACTGGATGATAGCCGTACCCGTGCGTCGGGTGGTTATGGTTTAGGTTTGTCGATTGTCAGCCGGATTGCGTACTGGTTTGGTGGCACGATTCAGGTGGATCAAAGTCCGACGCTGGGTGGTGCGCGTTTTACCATGACCTGGCCGGCACAACGTTATGTCAAGAAGAGTAAGCGCAAAATGCTGGAAAAAAAGCCAGAGGAAGCGAGTGATCATTTAGCTTGATATTGTGTAAATGATTTTGGTCATAAAAAAACGATGCATCAGCATCGTTTTTTTATTGGAAGAGATTTTATTCCTGAATGGTCGCATCAGGTTCAATGAGTGATTTGCCCTCTTTTAAGCTTTGTAGCGCTTCAGGGTTAAAGTCGATCAACAGTTTGGTGTTTTTCGCATCGACATTATAGCGCTGAATCAGTTTCTGGTCGCCTGATAAGGTTTCGACTTTATATTCGTCAGCGATATTCATAATGCCATCCAGATTGATGCTGGAGGAGGCATGATCTTCTTGAAAAAGTGCATGGATGTCACGTAAGTCAAAAGCTGCCTGGTTTATATTAGGATTTTTCTGGATGTAATTTTCTATATGGCGAACCAGTAATTGAGCAAATAAAAAATAATTAGGTCGATGGGAAAAGCGTAGAGACATGCAAGGACTCCTTATTGTTACTTTATTAATGTCATGATGTGGTTTAGAAATAGAAATAACATATTCTGAATCAGTCCGTTGAGCATGTTGCAAAAAGACACAATTGCCAATCCAAGATTACCAAGTAGCTGCAGGGGGTAAAGCAACAGTTAGATGTAAAAAATCACATTAAATATCAAGTTAAATCAAATAGTTTGAAAGAAAAAATAGTTGTTAAAATAAGTTTTTATCCGATTTAACTTGGATTCAATAGTGAAAAGGACTATATCTAAATGGGTGGACGAGAAAAGCAACTTATCGATCAGCCTATTTTCTGGTAGCGCTATTTATAAAAAAATTAATAGATAATTAAAATTTAATTTAGGAAAACGATTAAAACGAATTCTGAATGATTAAAGTCAAATTAAATGCTGAAATGTCTAAAAAATCATCCCAAAGACTAAGGCTTATAAACTAGCAAGTGAAATCCAAAATCAGGTACAATTGGCGGGATTAATTTTGTGTTTGGTGTATTTGAAGGCCAATACATACATTCTTTGTTAACAAATAGGCCTGCCAGGAGTTATCCCCGCATGAGTGCTATTACTCCATACGAATGGGCAATTATTGCCTTCGTGATCGGCGTTACATTTTTATGCGTCTTTATGCTGACTGTCCCATTACTCCTCGGGGGTAAATCATGGGGCCGTGCCAAGCAGGAGCAGTTTGAGTCAGGTGTAGTTAGCGCAGGTGGAGCTCGTATCCGCTTGTCTGCAAAGTTCTATTTAGTTGCAATTTTCTTCGTGGTGTTTGATTTAGAAGCACTTTATCTATATGCATGGGCAGTTTCTGTTCGTGAGGTAGGTTGGATTGGTTTTGCAACTGCAGCTATCTTTATCATAGTTTTACTTGTTGGTTTGATTTACGAATTATCGACAGGCGCACTCAATTGGGCACCTTCAGACAGACGTAAGGCAGCAGGAATTAAAGCTAAGATTGGTTCGCCAAATATGGATCTTGCAGAAATTACGCGCTTCAACTCGATTGAAGAATTGGTGATGGATCCAACGGGTCAAATCCCGGCTCAATCATCTGGTTTTGTGAAAAAGTCACAAACTCAATTATCTGATAAGGAGTAAGACGGGATGAAATATACATTAACCCGTGCGAATCCGAATGCTGACCAATATCCACTTCAGGAACGTATTGTTGTAGAAGATCCGTTGCTAGAAGAAGAAGTGAATAAAAATGTATTCATGACTCGCTTAGAGGATGTGGTACATACAGCAGTCAACTGGGGTCGTAAAAACTCAGTTTGGCCATTTAACTTTGGTACATCTTGCTGCTACGTAGAATATGCAACGACCTTGACCGGCGTGCATGACTTGTCACGTTTTGGTGCCGAGGTTATCCGTGCTTCACCGCGTCAGGCGGACTTAATGATTGTAGCGGGTACTTGCTTCGTAAAAATGGCGCCAGTAATTCAGCGTCTGTACGAACAGATGCTTGAACCAAAATGGGTCATTTCAATGGGTGCATGTGCCAACTCAGGTGGTATGTACGATATTTATTCAGTCGTACAAGGTGTGGATAAAATCATCCCGGTCGATGTGTATATTCCAGGTTGCCCACCACGTCCTGAAGCTTTGATTCAGGCATTGATGCTGTTGCAAGACCAGATTCAACTAGAGCGTCGTCCGCTTTCTGCGGTGATCGGTGATGATCTTAAGCCAGTGTATAAGCCAAAGATGATGCCGGAACGTGACCGTAAGAAAGACCAGCGTGTTGCTGTGAAGAACTTACGCTCTATGGATGAAATTAAATAATTTAAACGACAGGTTGTTTTGTTGTGCACCCGCTATGGGTGTAATTGTCGTTTAGGTTGACTGAATTTGTATTAAATAGGAAGCCAAGCCAATGGCTGAAACTGACATTGCTATGCCAGAATCAACGCCTGTTGATTCACGCCCAGCATTTGCCATCATTGAAGAACTCAAAACCAAATTTGGTGAGAACTTCTTTGTGCAAACGACTTTCGAGGATTTCCCGACAGTCTGGGTTGAGCGCGCACGTGTACAAGAAGTTTTAATGTTCTTGCGTACAGTGTCACGTCCTTACGTGATGTTGTTCGACTTGTCAGCGGTAGATGAGCGTCTGCGTACGCACCGCGACGGTTTACCTGCGTCTGACTTCACCGTGTTCTATCACCTGTTGTCGCTCGAGCGTAATACTGACATTCGTATTAAAGTTGCTTTAGCTGAAAGCGATTTGAATCTTCCAACGGCAACCAATATTTGGCCAAATGCCAACTGGTACGAACGCGAAGCTTACGATATGTTCGGGATCAATTTCGAAGGGCATCCAATGCTCCGTCGTATCTTGTTGCCAACCTATTGGGAAGGTCATCCGCTACGTAAAGAATATTCTGCACGTGCGACTGAATATACGCCGTATTTGCAAGATAAAGCCAAACAGGACTACGAACAGGAACATCTTCGTTTCGTCCCTGAAGATTGGGGTATGAAGCGCGGCAATGCCGATGAAGACTTCATGTTCCTGAACTTGGGTCCGAACCATCCATCTGCGCACGGTGCCTTCCGTGTGATCTTGCAGCTGGACGGTGAAGAAGTGAAAGACTGTGTGCCTGATATTGGTTATCACCACCGTGGTGTGGAAAAGATGGCTGAACGTCAAACCTGGCATTCATTCATTCCGTATACAGACCGTGTCGACTACCTCGGTGGTTGTGCGCAAAACATGCCTTACGTGCTTGGCGTAGAGCAAATGGCGGGTATTACTGTACCTGACCGTGCGCAATGTATTCGCGTGATGATGTCTGAACTGTTCCGTATCAATAACCACTTGCTGTTCATTGGTACTGCGATTCAGGATGCCGGCGGTATGACGCCAGTCTTCTACATGTTTGCTGACCGTCAGAAAATCTATGACGCGATTGAAGCGATCACCGGTTATCGTATGCATCCGGCATGGTTCCGTATCGGTGGTACCGCACATGACCTTCCAAACAACTGGCAGCACCTGATCCGTGAAATTTTGGACTGGATGCCGAAACGTTTGAAGGAATATCATACTGCAGCGCTAAAAAACTCGGTGTTTGTGGGTCGTACCCGTAATGTTGCGCAATACGATGCAAAATCTGCATTGGCTTGGGGTGTAACAGGTACAGGTCTACGCGCTACAGGTATCGACTTTGACGTACGTAAATATCGTCCATATAGCGGCTATGAAAATTATGACTTCGAAGTGCCGGTTGAGTACGAAGGCGATGCCTATGCACGTGTTATCGTTCACTACCGTGAAATCGAAGAATCACTGAAAATTATCAAACAATGTTTAGATAATATGCCGTCTGGTGCGTACAAAGCAGATCATCCACTGGCTGTTCCACCACCAAAAGACAAGACATTACAAGATATTGAAACCTTGATTACGCACTTCCTGAGTGTATCTTGGGGTCCTGTAATGCCTGCGGGTGAAGCATCTGTGATGGCGGAAGTGGTGAAAGGCGCGTCGAACTACTACTTGACTTCAGACAAGTCAACCATGAGTTACCGTACCCGTATCCGTACACCAACCTTCACGCATTTACAGCAAATGCCTTCTGTGATTAACGGCAGCTTAATGTCTGACTTAATCATTTATTTAGCGACCATTGACGTCGTAATGGCTGACGTGGATCGCTAAGGGGTAAACGCATTATGATGATTTTGACTGATAAAAAGCCACGTGTGAATGTTGAAGGGATTTTGACTGCGGACGAAATTCACGATATCGAACATCACATGGGGCACTACCCATACCCACGTGCAGCGTGTCTAGATGCGCTGAAGTGTGTACAACGCCGTAATGGCTGGGTAGATGATGCGCAAATGAATGCCATCGCACAAATGCTGAGCATGAGCGTTGCGGACCTTGAAGGTGTGGCAACGTTCTATAACCGTATTTACCGTCAGCCGGTCGGTCGTCACGTAATTTTGTTATGTGATTCGATTGCGTGTTTCTTGATGGGTGCGGAAACTTTGGCAGAAGCATTCCAGCGCGAATTAGGAATCCAATTTGGTCAAACGACTGCAGATGGTCGTTTCACTTTGCTGCCAATTTGCTGCCTGGGCAACTGTGACAAAGGTCCAACCTTAATGATTGATGAAGACACGCACGGTCTGGTTGAAGTGACTTCGGTGAAACAGCTGTTGGAGAAGTATGTATGAATACTGAACCAAAACCAATTTATGGCGACGGTAACCCGGAAACGCATCCATTAACATGGCGTTTAAGCAAACAAGCCAACGTGCGTAATGCAGATGATTACGAAGCGCTGGAAGGTTATGCAGGCTTTAAAAAAGCACTGACCATGTCGCCTAAAGATGTATTGGAAGTGGTTAAGGCAGCGACTGTTAAAGGTCGTGGTGGTGCAGGCTTCCCGGCAGGCATTAAATGGTCACTCATGGCGCCAAACGACAACTCAGGTCCACGTTACCTGATTTGTAATGCCGATGAGATGGAACCAGGTACCTTTAAAGACCGTTTGTTGATGGAAGATCTTCCTCATCAATTGATCGAAGGGATGCTGATTGCGGGTTATACGCTTGAAGCAACACACGGTTATATCTTTATCCGTGGCGAGTACATTGAAGCTGCTCAGTACTTAAATGAAGCACTTGAGCAAGTTCGTGCCAAAGGTTACTTAGGGGATAACATCCTTGGTACAGGCTGGAACTTCGAGTTACACGTGCATACCGGTGCGGGTCGTTATATCTGCGGTGAAGAGACTGCATTGATTAACTCGCTAGAAGGTCGCCGTGCCAACCCGCGTACTAAACCGCCATTCCCGCAAGTTGCAGGTGCTTGGGGTCGTCCTACGATTGTGAACAACGTAGAGACCTACAACAACTTACCGGCAATCATGCTGCGTGGTCCTGAATGGTACATCAACTTATCTGCGGGTAAGTCGAAAGATCCAGGCACCAAGATTTATGGTGCATCAGGTAAAGTGAAATTCCCGGGTCTATGGGAGCTTCCATTTGGTACGACAGCACGTGAAGTGATTGAAGACCATGCTGGTGGTATGCGTGACGGTTTGAAACTGAAAGCATGGTTACCGGGTGGTGCATCGACTGACTTCCTGGCTGCTGAGCATATTGATCTTCCTATGGATGCGGAAAGCATCATGAAGGCAGGTTCGCGTTTAGGGACTTGTTTGTTGATGGTGGTAGATGAAACCCAATGTATGGTTTCAGCGACACGTAACCTCGAAGAATTCTTTGCACGCGAATCATGTGGTTTCTGTACGCCTTGCCGTGATGGCTTGCCTTGGGCGGTGAAAGCGCTGAAAGCACTGGAAGATGGCACAGGTAAGAAAGAAGATATCGATCACTTACAAGAACTGACTCGTAAGCTTTGGATTGGTAAAACTTTCTGTGCCCACGCACCGGGTGCAATGGAGCCGCTTATGGGCGCACTCAAATATTTCCGTGGCGAATTTGAAGCGAAGGTTGTGAATGCCGCCGCTCAAACCAGCAACGTAGAACAAGCTTAAGGAATTCGACTATGGCTACAATTCATGTCGATGGCAAATCGTATGAAGTCAACGGCTCGGAAAACTTGCTACAAGCATGTTTGAGTCTTGGCATTGATATCCCATACTTTTGTTGGCATCCATCCTTAGGTTCTGTCGGCTCTTGCCGTCAATGTGCCGTGACCCAGTACGCGAATCCAGAAGATACGCGTGGCCGTTTGGTCATGTCATGTATGACGCCTGCATCTGACAATACCTACATCTCGATTGAAGACAAAGAAGCCAAAGATTTCCGTGCTTCGATTGTTGAATTCTTGATGACCAACCACCCACACGACTGTCCAGTCTGTGAAGAAGGTGGTCACTGTCATTTACAAGATATGACTGTAATGACGCAGCATGACCGTCGTCGCTACCGTTTCACCAAACGTACCCATTACAACCAGGAGCTTGGCTCATTCATTTCCCACGAAATGAACCGTTGTATCGCGTGTTACCGTTGTGTGCGTTATTACAAAGACTACGCAGGTGGTACGGACTTCGGCGTGTATGCCAACGCATCACGTGTGTACTTTGGTCGTCCTGAATCAGGCACTCTAGAGTCTGAATTCTCGGGTAACCTGACTGAAGTCTGTCCAACAGGTGTATTCACCGACAAAACTCATTCGGCTCGCTACAACCGTAAATGGGACATGCAGTATGCGCCAAGCGTATGCCAAGGCTGTTCTTCAGGTTGTAACATCTCTCCGGGTGAGCGTTATGGCGAACTTCGCCGCGTAGAAAACCGTTATAACGGTGAAGTGAACCAATACTTCCTATGCGACAAAGGCCGTTTCGGTACAGGTTATGTGAACCGTGAAGACCGTCCGCGTCAACCACAATTCCGTCAAGGTGCAACTGTTGAAACTGTTTCAGTGGATGCAGCACTCGACACGGTCATTGCAAATATCCAGGGTAAAAAAGTACTGGGTATTGGTTCACCGCGTGCATCACTTGAGTCGAACTTCGCACTTCGTGAGTTGGTTGGTCAAGAGAACTTCTCTACTGGTCTGTCTCAAAAAGAGCAAAACCTGGTTGAACTTGCAGCTTCAATCATGCAAACCGAGGGTGTTTACAACCCGAACATGCGTGAAATTGAAAGCTACGATGCAGTGCTGATCTTAGGTGAAGACCTGACCCAAACTGCGCCTCGTATGGCTTTATCTGTTCGCCAAGCTGCGAAAAATAAAGGCAAAGAGATGGCGGCAGAGCGCCGTACCCAAGAATGGTTGGCTGAACCGGTGCAACGTATTGCCCAAGATGCCAAATCTCCGATTTACATCCTGGCTGCGACACAAACCCGTTTGTCTGATGTTGCTGAAGGTGAAGTGGTTGCTTCTCCAAACGATATCGCGCGTTTAGGTTTTGCAGTTGCTGCAGCAGTTGCGGGTGAAACGATTCTTGGTTTAGATGACGATGCCAAAGCATTTGCACAAACCATTGCGGACACTTTAAAAGCTGCGAAGAAACCACTGATTATCTCGGGTACAAGCTTGCAAGATCCTGCCATTATGGAAGCTGCTGCACAAGTTGCACAGAATCTGGGTAATGCAGGTCTGACTTTGACGGTTCCTGAAGTGAACTCGATGGGTATGGCAATCTTTGGTGGTCAAAGCCTAGAGCAAGCATTTGCACAAGATTACGATACTGTGATTGTGGTTGAAAACGACCTTTACCGTCGTCTTCCTGCTGCACAGGTCGATGCTGCACTTGCAGGTAAAGATTTGATCGTACTGGATCACTCTGAAACTGCAACAGTGAAAAAAGCCGACATCGTACTTTCTGCTGCATCGTTTGCTGAAGGTGATGGTACTGTCGTTTCTCAAGAAGGCCGTGCACAACGTTTCTACCAAGTGTATGACCCAAGCTACTACAATCCTGAATTGGCGATCAAGGAATCTTGGCGCTGGTTACACGCTCTGGAAACAGGCGTAAAAGGCAAAGCGATTTCTTGGACTTTACTGGATGATGTGATCGAGTCAGTGGCGAAAAACGTTCCTGCGCTTGAAGGCATTCTGGATGTTGCACCTGATGCGGGCTTCCGTGTTCATGGCTTGAAAGTGGCACGTGAACCACGTCGTTACTCAGGTCGTACTTCAATGCGTTCGCCATTGTCTGTACATGAGCCGAAACAGCCTACAGATAAAGACTCTGCATTAACGTTCTCGATGGAAGGTTATGTGGGTGATCGGACTCCATCTCCACTGGTTCCATTTGCATGGTCTGCAGGCTGGAACTCGCCACAAGCCTGGAACAAGTTCCAGGAAACTGTAGGTGGTTCACTCAAAGGTGGTGATTCAGGCGTCCGTTTATTCGACCGTTTGGCAAAACGTCCGGCACGTACATTCGTTGCACCGGCACCTGTTCTGGTCAATGCTGAAAGCTTCCGTCTGGTACCAATGCACCATATCTTTGGTTCAGGTGAATTCACGGTAAAAACACCAGCGATGGAAACGCGTATTCCTGAAGCGGTATTTGCAGTGGGTGAGCAGGATGCAGCGCGCCTGAATGTTCAAGATGGTCAGACAATCACGGTGAAAGCAGGTGAGACATCAATCGTTCTTCCAGTTCAAGTGATTGAATATTTACCGACAGGTTATATTGGCTACCCAATCGGTCTGGCACCGACGGTATCTCTTGCAGAGCCTGTTTCAGTCGCGGTAGGAGTGTAATTCATGGAACAAGAATTAATCCGTCAAACGCCGCTGTGGGCTGAAAACTGGCCAATTGCCTATTCAGTCATTCAAGCGATTGTGATCTTGCTGGTTGTAGTACTGATCGCTGCGTTGATGTCTTTTATTGAACGTCGTTTACTCGGCTTGTGGCAAGACCGTTACGGTCCGAACCGTGTTGGTCCGGGTGGTATGTTCCAGATTGTTGCCGACATGCTGAAAATCATGTTCAAGGAAGACTGGACACCTAAGTTTGCTGACAAATTGACTTTCCGTATGGCGCCAGCAGTTGCGATGGCAACTGCGGTGCTGTCGTTCATGGTTATTCCTGTATCACCTTATTTAGGTGTAGCAGACATGAACATCGGCCTGTTGTTCTTTATGGCAATGGCGGGTATTGCAGTTTATGCAGTCCTGTTCGGTGGCTGGTCATCAAACAACAAATATGCCTTACTGGGCGGTTTACGTTCTGCAGCTCAAACCATTTCGTATGAAGTGTTCTTGGGTATCTCGTTGATGGGTGTGGTGGCAATTGCCGGCTCATTCAACATGCGTGAAATCGTTGAAGCGCAAAAAGATGTTTGGTTTGTAATTCCCCAGTTCCTGGGTTTCTTGATCTTCGTGGTTGCGGGTGTGGCGGTAACGCATCGTCACCCATTTGACCAACCAGAAGCAGAACAGGAACTGGCAGAAGGTTACCATGTCGAATACGGCGGTATGAAATGGGGGATGTTCTTCGTTGCGGAATACGTCAACGTGGTACTGATCTCTGCATTGATCGTGACTTTATTCTTCGGTGGCTGGCTTGCGCCATTCAACCTTGATATTCCGTTCCTTCCAGCAGCATTCTGGTTCATTATCAAAACAGCATTCTTTGTAATGATGTTTGTACTGGCGCGTGGTTCTTTAATGCGTCCACGTTATGACCAGGTAATGAACTTTGGTTGGAAAATTTGCTTGCCATTGGCGTTGGTTAACCTTTTGGTAACTGGTGCTGTGATTCTGATGAATCAGGCCTAAGACAGCAGGGAGAACAAAATGTTTAAATTTCTAGCTGGATTCGGGTCAATCGTTCGTTCGTTGTGGATGGTGTTCAGCCACGCAACACGTAAACGTGACACCATTTTATATCCGGAAGTGCCGGCCGAAGAAATCGTGCCACCACGCTTCCGTGGTCGTATCGTATTGACGCGCGACCCTGATGGCGAAGAACGCTGTGTGGCATGTAACCTGTGTGCGGTTGCCTGTCCGGTAGGCTGTATTTCACTACAAAAAGCAGAACGTGAAGATGGTCGCTGGTATCCGGAATTTTTCCGTATCAACTTCTCGCGTTGTATTTTCTGCGGTATGTGTGAAGAAGCGTGTCCAACCACTGCGATTCAGATGACCCCGGACTTTGAGCTTGGCGAATATGTTCGTCAGGACTTGGTCTATGAAAAAGAACACCTGCTGATTTCTGGTCCTGGTAAATATCCTGACTATAACTTCTACCGTGTCACCGGTATGGCAGTTGCTGGTAAGGACAAAGGTCAAGCACAGCGTGAAAGTGCACCTGTTGATGTACGGAGTCTATTACCATGATGTGGCCATTTTATTTAATGGCCCTCGTGGCCATTGTCTCTACGGTTCGCGTTGTTACTAACGCGAATCCGGTACATGCTTTATTAAGCCTGATCGTGTCATTGCTTGCAGTCGCAGGCATGTTCCTGATCGTCGGTGCGCCATTCGCTGGTGCGCTGGAAGTGATCGTTTATGCGGGCGCGATCATGGTGTTGTTCGTGTTCGTGGTAATGATGCTGAACCTGGGTGAGCAGACCGTTGAACAAGAACGTAAATGGTTGACCTCATCGGCTTGGGCTTATCCGGCGTTGATGAGCTTCCTGATCGGTTTGGTGCTGGTATGGGTATTAAACTCTGATTACACACAAGCTTCACTGGTAATGGGTACAGAAATGGTGGGCCCGAAAGCAGTGGGTCAAGCACTCTTTACGCAATACTTGTTGTTGGTTGAAGTTGCCGCGATGTTATTGCTTGCTGCCTTGGTAGCTGCATTCCATTTGGGTAAACGTGAACCAGATGCAGAAGAGGAAAAAGAATAATGGGCAACATCCCTTTAGAGCATGGTTTGATCGTTGCATCTATTCTCTTTGCACTGGGTTTTTACGGTGTAATGGTGCGACGCAACCTACTATTTATTTTAATGAGCCTTGAAATCATGATGAACGCTGCTGCTTTAGCGTTCGTCCTGGCGGGCAGTGCATGGGCACAGCCAGATGGTCAGATCATGTTTATCCTGATCCTGACGCTTGCTGCGGCAGAGGCTTGTATTGGTCTTGCGATCGTCCTTCAGTTCTATCATCGCTTCCATCACCTGGATGTGGATGCTGCTAGTGAGATGCGCGGATGAGTTATTTATATCTAACAATTTTATTTCCGCTCATTGGTTTTGTCCTGTTAGCGGCGGGGCGCAACAAGCTTCCGGAATCTGTTGCAGCGATGATTGGCGTCGGTGCAGTCGGTTTATCTGCACTGTTCGCACTGATTGCAGGTATGGACTTTGTGAATAATGGTTCAACTGCAGTAGTACAACATCTTTGGACTTGGTTCAGTGTTGGCAGTTTTGCTCCGGGCATCAGCTTGCAGCTGGATGGCTTGTCTTTATTGATGCTGGGCATGGTCACTGGTGTGGGTTTCTTAATTCACATCTTTGCATCATGGTATATGCGCGGTGAAGAAGACTTTGCACGTTTCTTCTCTTACTTCAACCTGTTCGTTGCCAGCATGTTATTGCTGGTATTGGGTGACAACCTGGCGTTGTTATTCTTGGGTTGGGAAGGCGTAGGTCTGTGTTCATACCTGTTGATCGGTTATTACTACCAGAACCCGGCAAATGGTCTGGCGGCAATTAAGGCATTTACCGTGACCCGTATCGGTGACGTATTTCTGCTGATTGCCATGTTCCTGATCTTCCAGCAATTCGGTACCTTGAACATTCAGTACATCGTTGAAAATGCAGCGACTGTAATGACCCAAAGTTCATCTTTGACTATCTGGACAGCATTGTTATTGTTCTTGGGTGCGGCAGGTAAATCTGCACAGATCCCGTTACAAACATGGTTAGCCGATGCGATGGCAGGTCCGACACCTGTTTCTGCATTGATCCATGCTGCAACAATGGTAACAGCCGGTGTTTACCTGTGCTGCCGTCTATTCGCAGTCTTTGAACTTGCACCAGAAGTGATGGTATTTATTTCGATCACAGGTGCGGTGACCTTGCTTGTGGCTGGTTTTGCTGCACTGGTTCAAACCGACATCAAACGTATTTTGGCTTACTCAACTATGAGTCAGCTCGGTTATATGTTTATGGCGGTGGGTGCTGAAGCATACCAGGCAGGTCTGTTCCATATGCTGACTCACGCATTCTTCAAGGCATTATTGTTCTTGTCATCTGGTGCGGTGATTCTGGCTTACCATCACGAACAAAACATCTTCAAGATGGGCGGTCTGTTCTACAAGAACAAATTCCTGTTTGCATGTTTCGCGATTGGTGGCGGTGCATTGGCAGCGATTCCATTCCTAACGATTGGTTTCTTCTCCAAAGATGCGATTCTTGCTGCAGTCTGGACGCAAAGTCATATTGCTGGTTTACCAGTGTATAACACGCTGTACTGGGTGGGTGTTGCAGGTGCATTCTTAACGTCTATTTATACATTCCGTTTAATCTGGGTTGTATTCTTCGGCAAAGAAAACACGCCTTATCATGAAATCAAAGGTGCAACTTACTGGGCGCCACTGGCGATTCTTGCTGTACTTTCAACAGGTCTGGCGATCGTCCTAAAAGCACCGGTAATGAGTATTCTGGATGCTGCACAAATTCCAGCCTTCATTATTCCTGAAGCGCTTGAAGCAGGTGCACATGGTGCTGAATACATCGCAATTGCTGTTGCTTTGACAGGTCTTGCAGTGGGTGTAGTACTGTTCGCTTTTGCTTACAATGCAGTCAAACGTTTTGCAGCCACTTCTGTAGGTGCTGGCCTGGTCAACATCTGCCGTAATGCATTAGGTTTCGATACGCTGTATGACCTCATTTTCGTGAAGCCATATTTAATGTTCGCGAAGATCTTTGGTCGTGATCCAATTGATGGCCTATGGCTGGTACTTCCTGCACTTGTTAAAGGTGGTCACAGCTTTACAAGTTCACGTCAAACCGGTTCACTGCGTGAATATGCATCTAGTATGGGGCTCGGTGTCGTTGTCCTACTGATGATCTTGATCGTGATTCAGGTCGTGGGGAAATAAAATGGAAGCTCCAAACAATATTATTTTGCCGGCTCTGATCCTCATTCCGTTCATTGCAGGTTTCATATGCTGGTTGGTCGATAAACTCGACCAACACTTGCCGCGTTATATCGCGCTGATCGGTATGCTGGTGACCTTGGTCTTGACCATCGTCCTTTGGCAGACTGGTACCTATAACTATGAATTAGGCGGTGCTACACCTTCGTGGGCTGCCGAATTCAAATTGCCTTGGATTCAAACCCTGGGTATTAATATTCACTTGGCAGTGGATGGTTTATCACTTCTTATGGTTGGCTTGACTGCACTCCTGGGTGTGCTGGCAGTAGGCTGTTCGTGGGGTGAGATTCAAAAGAACGTTGGTTTCTTCCACTTGAACCTTTTATGGTCGTTGGGTGGTGTCATCGGTGTCTTCCTTGCGATTGACCTGTTCCTGTTCTTCTTCTTCTGGGAGATGATGCTGGTGCCAATCTACTTCCTGATTGCCCTTTGGGGTCATAAAGGAGCAGAAGGCAAGTCTCGTGTTTATGCAGCTAACAAGTTCTTCATTTACACGCAGGTTGCCGGTTTGGTGATGCTGATTGGTATCCTTGGCCTGGTGACTGTGGGCTATACCATGACGGGTGAAATCCGTTTCGACTACAACTATTTATTAGGTGTCGCGAATACGCTTGACGCTCAGGCGCCAGCGGTGGCTTATGCGTTCATGATCTGTTTATTCATCGGTTTTGCGGTAAAGCTTCCAGTTTTCCCATTACACGGCTGGTTACCAGATGCGCATGCGCAAGCACCAACAGCGGGTTCTGTCGATCTTGCTGGTATCTTGATTAAGACTGCGGCGTACGGTTTATTACGTTTCGTGATTCCGTTCTTCCCGGCAGCGTCTGCACAGTTTGCAGACTTCGCAATCATTCTGGGTTTAATCGGTATTTTCTACGGTGCTTGGTGTGCTTTCCAGCAAACCGACATGAAACGCCTGTTGGCTTATACCTCTATTTCACACATGGGCTTCGTTTTACTTGCGATCTACGCGGGTAACATCCTGACCTTCCAGGGTCTGATGATCATGATGCTGGCGCATGGTATTTCATCTGCTGCACTGTTTATTATGTGTGGTCAGGTATATGAGCGTGTACATACGCGTGATATGCGTTTGATGGGTGGTATGCGCGGTCAGTTCCCGTATCTTGCATTCTTCCTGATGTTCTTCGTTGCGGCGTTGGTGGGTATTCCAGGTCTAGGTAACTTCATTGGTGAGTTCCTGATCCTGATGGGTGCTTATGCGAAATTCCCGGCGTTTACCATTCTTGCGGCAATCAGCTTGGTATTTGCGGGTCTGTACGGTCTGATCCTGATTCACAAAGCCCTGTTTGGTGTACCAAATGAAGCGCAACAGCAGCACTATACAAATCCATTAAAAGATCTAAATGCACGTGAAATCGCATTATTGTTGATCTGTGCGTTTGGTCTACTTTGGCTTGGTCTATATCCACAAAGCTTCCTTGACGTTTCTAACTCAAGCATGGCGTGGTTAGCGAATAGCTACATTCCAGTTCAAGAAGTGGTTGAAGTTGCTGATCAAGTAACGACTCAACTTGAAAATGTGGAGATCCAATAAGCCATGAACTTCACAATGTCTTTTTCTGAGCTTATGCCTCTAGCACCTGTGATGATCGTGTCGTTAACTGCGATCGTCGTGATGTTGCTGACCGCAATTAAGCGTAACCATAACCTGGTGGCTACTACCACGGTGATTGGTTTAAACCTTGCTGCGTTCTATATCATTTTCGTTTTGTTGGCAGGCGTGTTTGCACCTGCCAACGTGATGAATCTGTTCATCGTAGATCCATTTACGATGCTGTACCAGTTTGTGATCCTGATTGCTGCACTTGCATGTGCAACGCTATCTCACGCGTATATCGAAACCTATAAAGATAACCGTGAAGAGTTATATATCCTGATGCTGACATCCGTTGCGGGTGCCATGCTAATGGTGGCTAGCTCACACTATGCATCATTCTTTATTAGCCTTGAGTTGATGTCGATTCCTGTATATGGCTTGTTGGCATATACACATCAACGTTCTCAATCGCTTGAAGCGGGTGTGAAATATCTAGTGCTTTCAGCAACTGCGTCTGCAATGCTGTTAATGGGTATGGCATATATTTATGCATATACAGGTACTTTAAGTTTCGTTGCTGAACCAGGCAAACTGTTTACCGTATTCAGTCAACCGGCTGTCGTGATTGGTCTGGCTTTAATTGTATTTGCAGTAGCATTTAAATTATCGCTGGCACCATTCCACAAATGGACACCAGATGTATACGCTGGTGCCCCAGCCCCAGTCGCGACTTTCCTTGCGACTGTTGCGAAAGTAGCCATGATTGGTCTGTTTGTTCGTTATGCTTTGTCTTCAGGTTTAATCCTGGCAGACAGCTTCGTAACGATCATTTCAATCATTGCAGTTCTGTCTATCCTTGCAGGTAACCTGCTGGCAGTTCGCCAAGTGAACTTGAAACGTATCCTGGCATACTCTTCAATTGCACACTTTGGTTATTTGCTGGTTGCCATCGTCAGTTCACGTAATACGGATTTCTTACAAGTTCAAGGTTTCGCGACTTTTGAAAGTGTAAACGTCTACGTGATTACTTATGTATTAACCACGATCGGTGCGTTCGGTGTTGTTACGCTAATGTCTAGTCCGTATAACAATACGGATGAAGCGGGTAGTCTGGCTGAATACCGTGGTCTGTTCTGGCGCCGTCCAGTATTGACTGCTGTATTGACAGTGATGATGCTGTCTCTTGCAGGTATTCCTTTAACTGCCGGCTTTATCGGTAAGTTCCTGGTGATTAAAACTGCAGTTGCAGGCGAAGCCTGGTTCCTGACTGCCATGGTCATCCTGGGTTCTGGTATCGGTCTGTACTACTACCTACGTGTGATGGTTGTGCTTTACATGACACCACCTGAAACACCACGTCTAGATGCGGTGAATCATTGGGGTCAAAAAGTCGGTGGTATCATGGTACTTCTTGCTGCGCTTGCGGTACTTGTGATTGGTGTCTACCCAGATCCGATGATTGCAGTATCTAAATATGCATTCTTTGCCATGTCACCTGAATTGCAACAGTTCATTTTCACTTTGGTTCAAAGTGGTTTTAACTAATATCTGTAAAGATTGACGTTATTACAAAAAAGCCTCCATGATTGGGGGCTTTTTTATTTATACAAATCAATAAAAGCCTTTATAATAGCGGAAATTTATCTTTAACCTTTTAGGTGTTCTCCCGTGGCAATCCATGAAATCCGTCATCCACTCATTCGACATAAGCTTGGTTTACTCCGTCGTGCAGATATCAGTACCAAGAATTTCCGTGAGTTAGCTCAAGAAGTGACCATGCTTCTAACTTATGAAGCAACTAAAGACCTGCCAATGGTTGAACATGACATTGATGGCTGGAATGGTGCTGTTACAGTTGACCGTATCGCGGGTAAAAAAATCACGGTTGTGCCAATTTTACGTGCCGGTATTGGAATGCTTGACGGTTTCCTGAACCTGATTCCAAGTGCAAAAGTATCGGTACTTGGTTTAGAGCGTGATGAAGAAACTCTGGAAGCACGTACCTATTATAAAAAACTGGTTCCAGATGTACAAAACCGTATCGCGATGATCATTGATCCAATGTTGGCGACAGGTTCTTCTTTAGTGGCTGCAATTGATGTACTGAAAGCCAGCGGCTGTAAAGACATTCGTGTGATGGTTCTGGTTGCTGCACCAGAAGGCATTAAGCGCGTAGAAGCTACGCATCCGGATGTCGTGATTTTTACGGCTTCTATCGATAATGGTTTAAATGAAAATGGTTATATCGTTCCAGGTCTTGGCGATGCTGGCGATAAAATCTTTGGTTCAGTTCAAAAAGACTAATTTTTGAATATGATGAAAAAAGGGGCTATTACAGCCTCTTTTTTATATAATGTAGACAGGGCATTTTCAGGATAGGACAATAGCATGAAAGATGAATTGTATCAGGGCAAAATCAAACAGTATGACCCTGCCAAAGGTTTCGGTTTTATTGGCTGCGCTGAGGGAGATGTATTCTTCCATATTTCAGACTTCCCTGCGGCAGAAGGCGAGCCAAAACGCAATGAACGTGTGAAATTTAATGTTGTTGAAAATGGCGATAAGTACAAAGCGATTAAGATTGAACGTGTCGAAGACAACTCAAAGAAAGCTAAAAAAACCAAAGTGGCGATACACAATAAATCAATTACATCGGCATTGTTAAATAACTTCCGTGGTTAATGGATAATCTTCATACTTAAATCGTGTTTAGTCACATTTAAAAAGAGGCTTTCGAGCCTCTTTTTTATAGTGCCACCGTTTAGATATTCAAAGAGACAGACAGCACATAAAAAATCCACCAAACAGCAACAATGCTGAACATTTCCGTTGGCTTAGAATACAAATTAAATGAATTCTATAGAGAAAAGTGTCATGTTTACGGATGGAAAAATTAAAACTTACGATTCCGAACGTGGTATGGGTACTTTGGAGTTGATAGGAGAAGCTCAAGATTTAAGTTTCGAGTTACAGGATTTACCTTCGCCTGAAATTGAACCACAAATTGGAGAGCGGCTTAAATTTAGAATCATTCCCCAACAAGGCAGCATGACATTAGACAACATGGTACGTCTAGATATTAAAGTGCAGGATGAATTTGTGCCAGAAGTCGTCGCCTTGCAATCCTTGGCACCCACAGTCGCTGTTCCTGTACGTAATTCACTTTTCTTTAGTCCGACCCTTTGGTTGGCAATGGCATCAGCTGTTGGGTTTATGATTTTTGGTGAAGTATAAATAAAAAAGAAATTTTAATTTTTTACTTTTAACTAGGGATCTATTCTTCCGCTATAAGATGCACATCTAGTTTTTGTGTTTCTGCTTTAGAGAATTTTACAAAAGATTTTCATTCTCTTTTTGATTACAATCATAAAAAATATTAAAGATAAGAGCGAATTATGTTTCAAGAGGGGAAAATCAAAACCTATAACGAAGATCGTGGTTTTGGTTTTATTCAGATCGAAGGACAATCTAAAGATTTATTTTTTCACGTCAAAGACTTTCCCAATAAAAATATTCCGCCAAGAATTGGGGAAAAATTAAAGTTTTTAATTGTAGAAGAGAATGGAAAGTTTAAGGCGGACCATATTGTTCGCTTGGATGTTAAAGCAACGATGCCTGTTTCGCAGAATAATGATCTACATAGAGATATTGAAACCAGAGCTTCTCCACGTTATGAAAAGAAAAAATCATCAACTACATCAAAAATAATCACAATATCAGGACTGGTGATTATTGTGATTCTTGCTGCTCTTGTTTATAACAAATACCAAAGCTACCAAGTTCAAAAACAGCAAAAGCTTGAAGGACTGATGGTAGAGCAGCAACGAATTGTCGCTGAGCAGCGAGCAGCGCAAGGTGATCTACCTATGCAAGGATTATCTGAGCAGGGCAGGAAGAACCTGGAAAATCGTGGTGCTGAGTTAAGAATCCAAAGTAACCCCGTTAATATAAAAACTTCAGCAACGGCTTCGCCATCTGTATCTCAATTTAAATGCGATGGTCGGGAACACTGTAGTCAGATGGGTTCTTATGAGGAAGCATTATTTTTTATTCGTAACTGTCCAAATACCAAAATGGATGGTGACGGAGATGGGATACCATGTGAAAGTCAGTTTTGATGAATCATAAAAAAAGCACCTTAAGGTGCTTTTCATATTTTAGCTTTCACAAAAATTCATAAAGGCTCTCAGACCTGGACCCTGATATTTCTGGCGATGTACCAGCATAAACAGAGGGCGAGTCAGCGACCAAAACGGGGTATCCAGAATTACCAGTTGACCTTTTTCACGTAAAGGCTCAATCGCAAGTTTGGAAATACAGGACATACCGATTCCACCCGCTACGATTTTTAAAATCGCCTCATTATGACCGAGTGTTAGACGGATATTGGCATCCGGCACATCTTTTAAGATGGCATTGTCAAACACCTCACGGGTACCTGAACCTTCTTCACGCAAAATCCATTCTACAGATTTGAAATCTTCAGCGGTTAGTTCACGGTTTAATTGCGCAAGGGGGTGGTCTGGTGCACAGCACACGGCCAGCTCATCATCACGCCAATGGATACATTGGAGCTGTGGCAAATGACATGAACCTTCAATTAAGGCAAGATCCAGCTGGAACTGATTCACCGCTTCAATCATTTGACGGGTATTACCGACTTGAAGCTGTAAATGTGCTTGCGGCTTGATTTTCAAGAAATCGGCCATCAGGTCAGGAATCAGGTAATCTGAAATCGTCAGGGTTGCACCCAAACGTAAATCGATACTTTGAAGCTCACCTTTAGCGACTTGTTCAAAAGATTCACAACGACCTAAAATTTCCAGGGCTTGAGGGAGAAGAAAGCGCCCTAGGTCATTTAGCTGTAAACGTTTGCCTAGACGGTCAAATAGTGGAGCACCCAGACCATCTTCCAGATCTGCTAAAGCCATACTAGCCGCACTTTGTGTAAGCTTGACGGCATCGCTAGCCTTCGTTACGGTACCCTCTTGTGCCACTGCTACAAAAACAGCCAATTGGCGTAAAGTCATGCGCATGAGTAGAGCCTTAACATTTAAAAAATATTAATAAATTATGTTGCCATGCTACCATGAGCATAGTCTTTCATGCCACGTTGAAATCATGTCAATTGAAAAATTTACCCGAGAAAAAGTTTTATCTGTACACCGTTGGACCAATACATTATTTAGTTTTACGATGACACGCCCAGCACATTTCAAATTCACGGCAGGGCAGTTTGCGCGTATTGGTTTACAAGTGGGGGATGAACTGGTGGTTCGTGCCTATTCGGTAGTGTCATCTCCTTTTGATGAAACTCTGGAGTTTTTCTCGATTGTCGTTCCAGAAGGTAAATTTACCTCCAATTTACAGCACCTCAAAGTCGGGGATGAGCTGCATCTGGAAAAAATTCCTTATGGTTATCTGACTCTGGCACGTTATCAATTGCCTTTGCCTAAAGATCTATGGTTACTGGGTACCGGCACAGGGCTGGCACCGTTTATTTGCATGTTGCAAGACTTTGAAACCTGGAGCAAATACGAAAAAATTAATCTGGTTTATAGTGTACGCACCCGGGCAGAACTCGCTTATGTAGACCGGATTCAAGAAATCGCTGAAACCTTTGGCGAAGGACATACTGGTTTTAAATTTATCCCGATTATTACCCGTGAGCCTGATGCACCTTTGCACGACCGTTTACCGATTTTGATTGCCAATGGTGAGCTGGAAAAGGCAGCAGGTATCGCGTTTAATCCGGAAACGACGCATGTCATGCTTTGTGGTAACCCGGAGATGGTCGATGATACTAAAGAGGCCTTAAAAGCCCGTGGCTTGACCATGAACCGTCGTGGTGAAGGCAATATTGCAGTCGAGAATTATTGGTAAGGCTGAAGAATTTATGAGCAAAAGCTCCTACTTGAAGGCAATGCGGTTCACTGGAGAGGAGTCGCATGGTGATCTAGGGGATAAAGGGTTTTTGAGATATTAACTGTTCGAGATATTGTAGGCCTTGAACGCCTCTCCAAAACAAACTATCTATCCCTGATCTGCAGGCAATCGCCGCCTGGAAATAGTCGCGGAACTGCTCAACCTGAGTGTGGACTTGACCCACTTAACGGTGATATTGTGAATAAAAGTACTCAGATTCGAGAGCTTAAACAGATTTTTAAGATCTAAAATATCCTGCTGAAATACCATAAAAAATCCGATGCCAAACCTGACATCGGATTCCCTAATAAATTCCAAAATGATTCAAATGCTTAAGTAAAAAGCATTGCCCATTACGGAGGTTTTTTCGATTCAAGCTTAATGCACAAACATATCCATGGATTCACGGATTTCCTGAATAGCTGTTTCGACATCGGGGCTGAGCCAGGTCGGTTCAAAGAATCCGGCATAGTGCTCAATACGGTCTGCAGGCACCACCAGGCGAACCGGACAGTCTTCTTCCAATAATCGCCACGGAATAATCGGCACTTCATTATCCAACCATGCCGTTACATCTCGAATATCGATAATCATCGCATTGACACAGTCCGGAAAAGGCATCACGGAAAATTCTTCGGTACGACGGCGGAAATATTCCAGATCCTGCCAGCGCAGCAGGAAGCTTGGCTTGCTGAATTCAATAATTCCAATCAGATGCTGATCACGGCTGTAGTGCAGCATGCATTGATGTGTGACGTCAGTATCAAGATCAAGCGATACACTTTGTTGACGATACGCCATATAACTCGGGTGTATAAATGAGAAGGTGGATAATTATAACGCATTTCATCGCTGAAAGGCAGCGTCTCAACTGTCTTCACTAAAGCCTGCGGAACTGGTATGGCTTATGCATATCTTCAGGGAACAACGATAAAAACAACGAGGTTGCTATGTCAGAGTCAAAAAGTGTGATTGATGCCAGTGTGACTGAAACAGCAGTACAAGAAGATTATTTTGCCTTGCGCCAGTTCAAGAAAGGTGCTGTAGGCTGGCTGCTTCTCGTCGGTCTGGGAGTAGCTTACGTGATTTCCGGCGACTTCGCTGGTTGGAATTTCGGTCTGGCACAGGCGGGTTGGGGAGGCATGTTTATTGCGACCATTGTGGTGGCATTTATGTATCTGTGTATGTGCCTGGCCATGTCCGAAATGTCAACCATGCTGCCGACTGCGGGTGGGGGTTACAGTTTTGCCCGGACTGCTTTTGGTCCCTTTGGCGGCTATCTGACCGGAAGTGCCATCCTGATTGAATATGCTATCGCACCGGCAGCAATTGCCTGTTTCATTGGTGCCTATTGCGAAGCCCTGTTTGGTATTGGCGGCTGGATCATTTATCTGGTGAGCTATCTGGTGTTTATGGGCTTGCATCTGAAAGGTGCCGGTGAGGCACTCAAAATCATGTTTGTGATTACCGCAATTGCTGCGGTAGCCTTGATGGTGTTCATCTTTGGCATGTTGCCTCATTTTAATAGTGCAAACCTGTTTGATATTGCGGTCAATACTGAAGCTGCGGGTGCAAGCAGTTTCCTGCCATTGGGTTATCTGGGCATCTGGGCAGCAGTGCCTTATGCGATCTGATTTTTTCTGGCAGTTGAAGGGGTGCCGCTGGCAGCCGAGGAAGCCAAAGAGCCAGCCAAATCATTACCGCGTGGTCTGATTGGTTCCATGCTGATTCTGGCATTCTTTGCCCTGAGTATCTTGTTGCTCGGTCCTGGCGCAGCAGGTGCAGATACGCTGAAAGATTCTGGTGCACCGCTGGTGGATGCCTTGGTGGCAGTCTATGGTGCCAATACCTGGATGGCGAGTTTTTTGAATTTTGTCGGGCTGGCAGGTCTGATCGCCAGTTTCTTCTCGATTATTTATGCCTATTCCCGTCAAATTTTTGCACTCTCACGTGCCGGTTATTTACCGAAAAAACTGTCCTTGACCAACAGCAATCATGTACCTTATTTGGCCATCATTATTCCGGGGATTATTGGCTTCCTGTTGTCCCTTTCAGGTGAAGGTGATCTGCTGATTCTGATGGCGGTCTTTGGTGCTACGATTTCCTATGTTTTGATGATGATGTCATATATCAAACTTAAGTTATCCAGACCAAATCTGGCACGTCCTTATCAGGCACCGGGCGGCATTGCCACAGCATTGATTGCTTTAGTGCTTGCAGCCATTGCAGTGGTCGCAGGCTTCTTGGTCGATCCAAAAGTCTGGCTAATGGCAGCTGCCATTTACGTGGCACTGATTCTCTATTTCTTGCTGTATAGCCGTCATCATCTGGTGGCCGGTACGCCGGAAGAAGAATTTGCGCGTATCGAGGCAGCAGAAAAGGAATTGAAATAAACCATCTTGCAGGGAGAATACGCTTATGCTGTATCAGATCAATGTGGCCAGTCAGCATTATGTCTTTGAGGGTTTAAAAACCTTATTGGCCAAGGCTACCCCTGAACGTTCTGGTGATCAGCTGGCAGGAATTGCGGCCGTGGATGCAACCGAGCGTATCGCTGCACAAATGTGTCTGGCAGAAGTACCGTTACAGCAGTTTTTGCATGAAGCTGTGATTCCTTATGAGGCGGATGAAATCACCCGCCTGATTATGGATGAACATGATGCCGATGCTTTTTATCCGATCTCGCATTTTACTGTGGGGGATTTTCGTAACTGGCTGCTCAGTGCAGATGCCACCACAGAAAAGATTACGGCCTTAAAAATGGGCCTGATTCCGGAAATGGTCGCGGCAGTGAGCAAAATTATGCGCAATCAGGATCTGATTCTGGTAGCGAAAAAATGCCGCGTGGTGACGCGGTTTAGAAACACCATTGGTCTGGAAGGGCACTTATCAACGCGTTTGCAGCCGAACCATCCGACTGATGATCTGATGGGAATCTCTGCATCCATTCTGGATGGACTGATGTACGGCAATGGTGATGCCGTGATCGGGATTAATCCGGCCACAGATAATCTGCAGAATTTGACTGAGCTGCTCAAACTGCTCGATCACGTTATTCAGGAATATGAGATTCCGACTCAATCTTGTGTTTTGACCCATATTACTTCTGGCATTCAGCTGGCAAATAAAAATGTTCCGATTGATCTGATGTTCCAGTCCATTGCGGGAACCTAAACAGCCAATACTGGTTTCGGGATCAATCTGGCGCTGCTGCAGGAAGGCTATGAAGCTGCCTTAAGCCTGCAACGCGGCACAGTGGGCCAAAATGTCATGTATTTTGAAACCGGACAGGGCAGTGCCTTGTCTAGCAATGGGCATCATGGCGTGGACCAGCAGACTTTGGAAGCGCGTGCCTACGCCGTGGCGCATAAGTTTAATCCCTTGCTGGTCAATACTGTAGTCGGCTTTATCGGGCCGGAATATCTGTATAACGGCAAACAAATTATCCGGGCCGGGCTGGAAGATCATTTCTGTGGCAAGCTGCTCGGTGTGCCAATGGGTTGCGATATCTGCTATACCAATCATGCCGATGCCGATCAGGATGATATGGATGTACTGTTGACCTTACTCGCCAATGCCGGACTGCATTTTATCATGGGTATTCCCGGTTCGGATGATGTGATGCTGAATTATCAGACGACATCCTTTCATGATGCGCTCTACATCCGGCAATTACTGGGATTAAAACCGGCACCCGAATTTGACTACTGGCTGGAGCATCAGGGAATTTTGGCGCAACAGTCTAATCAGCTGCACGTGCCATTGAGGAAAATAGCCTGCATTTTATTCAGGCCTTGCTAGAGGCATGCAAAGAACAAGGCTGGCAGATTGCCCCCTTAGTGATTGCCCGTGGCAGTCGTGTGGCACTGGGTGATGAATTGGCAGAAATTTTACAGGCGAAAATGCTGGTCATGCTAATTGGCGAACGGCCGGGTTTGAGCTCACCCGATAGTATGAGAATTTATTACACTTATAATGCTTTTAAAGGGTGTCATGATGCCTTGCGCAACTGTATTTCCAATGTCCGTTCTGCGGGCTTGGCCTATCCACTAGCTATCCAGCGACTGGTCGCATTGATGCGTAAATCCTGTGAGTTACAGCTTTCAGGGGTGCAGTTGAAAGATGAATACCAAACCCCAGTCGACATGCAACAAAGCCCGTCCAAACGGCTATTTTAAAGCAGTATCCAGCAGAGAATTCTGATGGATTAGTGACTTACATCCCGTCACCATCTCACCATGTTTTGTCACAGAAGCCCTATTCACAGCTTGTTATTCTAAAAATCTACTTATGAATAACAAAGAGTGAGGATGGTTATGGTCGATGATTTCAATAAAAAACCACCTTTAAATCATCAGGCAGACGTGACGCAGAAAAAGCGTATCCCTGTTTATATATTGATTTTGGTCGGTATTTTTTTACTCGCACTACTGTTCTATATGTTTGCTGACATGAATCCAGATGCGAATGATGCTCCTGCAGGACATCCAAATCCGAATGTACAGCCTGCTACCCCAAATAATTCAACTCCAGTCGGTGAGCCTACACAAGGCACCGCCACCATGAATGATGGAACGGAAGCTACAGCAACCGTGGGTGATGGCACAGAAGCAACAGCAACTGCGACTGATGGACAGGCGACTCAATAACTGAAAATACCTGAAAAGCTCTAGTGAACCACTGGGGCTTTTTTGCAATCGATGGTGATGTTTTAAGGTAGTGCCATCTACCTGGCTTGAGTCTGAAAACATCAAATCTAATATGAATCCGGAAGAAGAAGGGGCTGATTGTTTCAGGGAGATGCCCCCGATTTCAGATAAATAGCTTAATAACAAAGAGGGTAGAACAACATGAATGATTATATGAGAAGCCCGCGTGGTGGCTTCGATGCCATGTACTACTGGGATCAGTTCCATCCCATTCTTAGTGCAATTGCCATATTAGTAATTGGCTGGATCATTGCGTTACTGGTCTCGGCAGGCGTTAAAAAGCTCTTGCAGAAACTGGGTACCAATACACATTTAAATACGGCGACAGGTCATCACTCCAATGTGGAGAGCATTATCGCCCGCGTCGTGTTCTGGATTATTCTGATTATTGCCGTGATTGGTGCGCTGAATGTACTTAATCTTACCAGTGTCAGCGGTCCATTCAGTAATATGATCCAGCAATTCCTGTTATTTATCCCGCAGTTACTAGGTGCAATTGCAGTCGGATTCATAGGTTGGATTGTGGCCAATCTGGTCAAGATAGGGTTACAAAAGCTACTGGACCGAACGCAACTCGATGAAAAACTCAGTGCTGAAGTCGGTGTCAGTCCGATTAGTAAAAACATCAGTGAAATTGCTTACTGGTTAATTTTATTGCTGTTCTTGCCAATCGTACTGTCTATTTTGGGTCTCAACGGTTTGTTGTTACCAGTTCAAAATATGCTGACCGATGTTGTTAGTTACCTACCAAACATCTTCATTGCTGCAGTGATCATTTTTGTTGGTTATATTCTGGCGAAAATTGTGCGCGGTATTGTTGAAGGACTATTAAACAGTCTGAATGTACAGCAACATGCTGAAAAGGTAGGCATCTTCAAAAACTCGAATGTTTCTCAGGTGATTGGGTCATTCATCTTCGCCGTAGTGATCATTACTGCACTGATCATTGCATTTGAAGCATTGGGTATTGAGGCCATTTCTCAGCCTGCTACAGCCATGCTGTATGAAATCATGAATGCCATTCCGAATATTATCGCTGCTGCGCTGATTCTGATTCTGGCGTATGTGGTGTCTAAACTGGTAGCACGTCTGGTGGTTGAAGTAGTTGCTGGTACAGGTGTTGATGAAATTCCTGCCAAACTGGATATCCAACGCTTTTTAGGTACGACTAAACTTTCAAGTGTAGTCGGTTTCCTGATCGTTTTATTCACCATGCTATTTGCAGTATCTGAAGCAGCGAATCGTCTGGGCTTTGAACAGATCAGTGGCCTAATTGCAATGTTCATCTACTTCGGTGCCAACATCCTGCTCGGTGCGGTGATTCTGGTAATCGGTTTCTGGCTGGCAAATATCGTTGCGAATATCGTACAACGTGGTGAATATAACAGCTCACGCTGGTTAGCCAATTTAGTACGTGTCCTGATCATGGGTCTGGTTGTGGCAATGGGTCTGCGTGCTATGGGTATTGCCGATTCAATTGTTAACTTGGCGTTTGGTCTAACTTTGGGTGCTGTAGCAGTGGCATTCGCCTTGGCATTTGGTCTGGGTGGTCGTCAACCTGCGGAGCGTGTACTCACAGATTTGATTGATAAAGCCAAACGAGAGGCCAAAGACCCCAATCCAGTCAAAGAAAAAGCTGAGAACAGCATATTTTCTGGATTAGGTGGCAAGACCACAGGTACAAGTGCAGCCGACATGTCAGGTACTACAGGTGCGGCGATGAGTATGAGTTCAACAGATAGCTCAATGAGCCAGTCCTCTGGTGGTTCGCAAACTGCTATGGGTACTAGCGATTCCTCAATCACAACTCCAGGAGCAGGCATGGTGCCAAATCAGGATTCAGACGAGAATACGTCTATGGGTACGGATTTATCCCATACTACCCCGGCAATCCTTACTACTGCACCGCAGGATGATGAATCATTGGGTATTGATCCGGTCAATCCGGATGCGGATCAAGCCGTACCGGACTCACTAAAAGTCGATCCAACTCATCCGCCAGTCAATAATCCATTTGGTTCAACCGGAGAAAAAGAGCCAGATGTCGATATTGACCGTTCAACTCAGAAAAAAGATGACCTGAAATAACCTTTTATTTTTAAGCAAAATCGACCACGCTCATGTGGTCGATTTTGTTCAGTCATAAGGAAAAATGAATGAATACCAAGAAACCTAATAAAGTTCTGGCTCCTTTAGTCATTGCAGGAATTACGATTGGCTTTTTTACCGCTGCCTATCGATTTATTTTTGTGAAGAGTAAACAGGACGAGCAGTCTGAGCGAAAGCTGGATAAGAAAATACCAGAGACAGACGAATTTAACTGAGGAGTCAATCCTGCTCAGTCACCAGGAATAGAATTTATTTTTTAAAAAATATAGAATATTCAAGTGAATACTAAAATGATTTTGGTATTTTTCTTGCATTAAAAATATAAAGAAAAGGAGATCAACAATATGTGGAAAGCACTACAACATAAATTCATGGCATCTTCAGCAGATGACGTACCGCTATGTCTGCGAGAAGCTCAAAAAATGCAGCTGACGATTGACCGTTTAAAAAATACGGCCAATCTCAACCTGTTTAAAACAGACTATCTGGAATGAGTTAAGTAGCAAACCAGATTATCTATTGATTAAATATATTCCGATGCGGCATGTGCCGATGACCATGCCCATTGGAAATTATAGCCGCCCAAATGTCCGGTAACATCCAGCACTTCACCAATAAAATACAAACCTTTCTGCTTTTTACTTTCCATGGTTTTTGAGGATATTTCCGTGGTGTCTACACCACCCAAAGTCACTTCCGCTGTACGGTAGCCTTCTGTTCCTGAAGGTTTCACTTCAAAGCCATGCAGACGTGCCGCAATCTGTTCCAGCTTGTCATCACTGATATTGCCAATGGCAGTTTCAGCGCTTTCAGTCCAGATCAGACTTTGTAATTCAGCCACCACACTTTTCGGTAAATATTCATTGAGTAGTGTACGTAACAAGACTTTGGGCTGGCTTTGTTTTTTGGATTTGAAGAAATCCAACAGATCAACACTTGGAAGAAAATCTACCTTAAAGCTCTGCCCGACATTCCAGTAATTGGAAAGTTGCAGGGAACTTGGCCCACTCAAACCACGATGGGTAAATAGTAGTGCTTCGGTAAAGCTGTTGAGTTCATTGGAGAGTGTTGCTTCTACGGCATTGCCGCTTAAGCGCGTGGTGACTTCTTTAAATCCGTCAGAGAAGGTAAATGGAACCAGTCCGGCACGGGTTGGATAGACGTGATGTCCAAACTGTTTTGCAATCTCATAGCCAATGCCTGAACCGCCAAGCGTAGGAATCGATAAACCACCAGATGCCACGACTACAGATTCAACTTCAAAATATCCTAGTGAGGTCGCCACTTGAAAGCCTTGATCATCGACTAGATTGACTGCTTTCACTTCGCAGCTGGTTTTAATATCGACCAGACCGGTTTTGTCACATTCCGCTAGCAGCATCGACAAGATATCTTTTGCACCATTTAAGGTAAACAGCTGTCCATGTTTGCGCTCTTCATAAGCAATGCCGTATTCACATACCAAGCCGATAAAGTCCCAGTTGGTATAACGCGTTAAAGCTGAAATCACAAAATGTGGATTGTGTGAAATGTAATTGCTCGGTTCGACTTCCAGATTGGTGAAATTACATTTACCACCGCCAGACATCAGGATTTTTTTGCCAACCTTATTGGCTTTTTCCACTACCACGACTTTACGCCCACGTTGCGCAGCCATATACGCCGTCATTAAACCTGAGGCACCGGCACCTATGACTAGAACATCGTATTGCTTGGAAGACATCACACACTCAAGGGAGAAGAAAAGGGAAGCATTATAGACAATTTTATTTCAGCTTTCTCTATTCCAGAAAAATCAGTTCCGTGATTGCAGATTCACAGTGGATTTTAAACATAAAGTATTTGAAAGCTGTCTAAAACTCATGCATAGTTTTTGTACAAACTAAAAACATAATAACAAGGAAAAGCGAATGGCAAGCGCGGAAGATTTAAAACAATATAATCTCATTACTTATATTCTTTATATTTTAGGATTTTTTCTTGGTCTGACCCCATTTATTGCGATTGTGATGAATTATATCAAGCGTGATGAAATGCGCGGTACCTGGCTGGAAAGTCATGTCGACTGGCAAATTAAAACCTTCTGGATCAGTTTGCTGGGCTATATCGTCGGTGGCTTATTGACTGTGATCTTGATTGGTTTCCTGATTGTATTTCTGGTCTTTATCTGGCATATCTACCGCTTGGTCAAAGGGTTAATTGCCTTAAATAACAATCAACCGATTGAAGCTTAAGTTGCTATAAAATTAAAAGGAATATTACGGCCTTGCAGACCACCAGTATGAATCACCAACAGTTTTGATCCAGCCGGAAAATAATTTTTCTCGATTAGATCAAAAATCCCCATCAGCATTTTAGCCGTGTAGATCTGCTCCAGTGGAATTGCAAATTCCGCTTCAAAATCCCGGATAAACTGCATCAAGGCTGCACTGGTTTTGGCATAGCCACCACAGCAATAATCATCGAGAATATTCCAGTTGGTTTTATTCGTTAGTTGAGCGATTTCATCTTTTAAAAATGAACCTTTCAGTGCAGAAAATCCTAAAACCTGTTGATGCCCATGACTGGCTTCGATCAATCCACTGATGGTGCCACCGGTGCCTACTGCACAACAAATCACATCAAATTGCGCATCGCCATCTTTTAATATTTCCTGACAACCTTGAATCGCCAAAGCATTGGTTCCACCTTCAGGAATAATATAATGTTCAGGAAATTGTCGAGCGAGTTCGGCCAAATACTCAGGCTGTTGCTTGCGTCGATATTCATCACGACTGACGAAATGCAACTGCATCCCGAATTGCTGGGCGGTGGCTAATGTTGGATTCAATGGTCGATCAGCCAGTTCTTCACCTCGAATCATACCAACACTCTGAAAACCAAACTGCTGTGCGGCAAATGCAGTAGCGGCAATATGATTGGAATAAGCACCTCCAAAACTCAGAATATGCTGATAATCCTGTCTTTTGGCTTCAAGAAAATTGTATTTCAGTTTAAAAAACTTGTTGCCCGAAATTTGCGGATGCACCAGATCCAGACGACGTATTGTTAAAGTAATATCGTGAAAATTAATTTGTTGATCTGGAATATTTTGGGCAATGGTTTCAAACATAAAATTTCGCAAAGTTCATGATGTAAGCATTATAGCGGAAGTGCTAAAAATCAGAGCTTTTGAATAGCCCATTATTAGCTGATCACCATCGAATTGGTCGTAGATTGTCACAAATATTCCGCTGATTATTTAAACAATAATGCTAATCTAAACAGAGGAAACCCTGAGGAGGGTAGAATAATGAAAATATTATCCTGTGCTGTGTTGGTCGGCATGCTGCTCAGTCTGTCGGGCTGTGATGATGCAATGAATAAGCCTAAAACAGAAACCCGCACCATGATTATTGGTGGCGTACCTGTACATGAGCAGGATTATCAACTGCTAGACAAGCATTTGAGTGCTCAGGACCAGTTGAAACCTTAAGTAATTGCAATAGTTAAAATTCATGACAAATCCAGAAATTTTTACAGCAAATTTTCAGGTTTGTGCTTAAAATAGTTCTTCAATTTTTAAGTCAGGTTATCTCGTGGAATCATTCTGGATTTTAGGTTCGATTGCTTTTGCCCTGATGTTAGGTGCAATGAGTCCCGGGCCGACTTCTATTTATGTGGCAAAAAATTCAATTGCCATTTCACGTAAACATGGTTTATTTACTGCATTGGGTACTGGTCTCGGTGCAGCGATTTTTGGTCTGCTGGCAGTACTGGGTTTGCAGGCATTTTTGCTGGCTGTACCTTCGGCTTATCTGGCCTTAAAAATTTGTGGTGGTTTATATTTGCTTTGGCTGGCGTTTAAAATTATTAAACATGCCAAAGATCCGATCGAAGCGGATGTCGCCATTGCCAAACAGATGTCTTTACGCCGTGCCTTTACCACAGGTTTAATTACACAGTTGTCCAATCCTAAAATTGCGATTGTGCTGGCCAGTATTTTTACCGCGTTATTGCCCAAAGAAATTCCAACGTATTTTTATTTTGTTTTACCTGTCTTATGTTTCTTTATTGATGCGGGCTGGTGTTCACTGGTCGCAGTTGCATTATCTGCGGAAAAGCCACGTCGTGTTTATTTGAAGTTTAAAGCTTTGTTTGACCGCGCCGCAGGCGCAGTTATGACGGTACTTGGTTTAAAACTGATCTTTGGTATGAAGTAATTATCTCGTATAGACGTGCTGCTTATAAATAAAAAAAGCCCATAGTCGTAGAGGCTTTTTTTATGTCTATTAAAAAGTATTTTCTTCCGAATTAGCAGAAATACGATGAATCGACAAGTCTGCACCATTGAACTCTTCTTCCTCAGTCAGGCGAATACCCATCAAAACCTTAAGCAGGCCATACACCAAAAAACCACCCGCCAAAGCAATGACAATCGCCAGCACTGTACCTATGAGTTGTGAAATTAAAGACACTCCTCCCATTCCTCCAAGCCATTGCTGACCGAAGATACCCACAGCTAATCCACCAAAAGCACCACAAACACCATGTAAAGGCCAGACTCCCAATACATCATCCACTCTAAGTTTATTTTGGGTATAGGTAAAAAGTTTCACAAAAATAATACCGGCGCTGATCCCGATAAAAAAAGCACCCAAGGGATGAACAACATCTGATCCGGCACAAATCGCCACCAGACCTGCTAAGGGACCATTATGCAGGAAGCCCGGGTCATCTTTCCCCGCAACTTTGGCTGCTATTGTTCCACCAACCATGGCCATCAAAGAGTTAATGGCGACCAGTCCAGAAATGGCATCCAGCCGCTGCGCGCTCATGACATTGAAGCCGAACCATCCCACAATCAGAATCCAGGAACCCAAAGCCAAAAAAGGAATTGATGAAGGAGGATGCGCGGTGATCCGGCCATCTTTTTTGTAACGGCCATGACGCGCACCAAGTAGGATTATTGCGGCCAGTGCGATCCAGCCGCCCATTGCATGAACGACAACTGAACCGGCAAAATCATGAAAACTTGCACCAAATGCATGGGTCAGCCAATCCTGAAAACCAAGGTTGCCATTCCAGATCATACCCTCAAAAAACGGATAGATCAGCGCAACCAGAAATAATGTCGCTAAAGCCTGTGAACGCATTTTGGCACGCTCTGCAATCCCTCCAGAGATAATCGCTGGAATTGCTGCAGCAAAAGTCAACAGGAAAAAACAGCGCATCAGATTGTAGCCATGATCGGCAGACAAGGTTGCAGCATCATGGAAAAAGTGCTGACCGTAGGCAATATAGTAGCCCACTAAAAAATAGGCGATGGCGGAGATGGCAAAGTCGGTTAGAATTTTACTTAGGGCATTGACCTGGTTTTTATGTCGAACTGTTCCAAGCTCTAAAAAAGCAAATCCAGCATGCATGGCAAGCACTAGAACTGCACCGAGAAGAAGAAATAATAAGTCTATATTTTGCATGGTGCGTTCCAATTTAGTGCGCGGGATCACAAAAGAAAATCAGTATATAGAGGCAAATTGATTGTAGAAGAGGGCTAAGCAAGGGAAATTTTGATGAAGAATTTCTTGAAATTGATAAGACTCGATATAAAGCACGTTACTATTTTTTTGCACCAAACTAAGACATGGCGAGAGTTCATAAAATTCAGATTTATATTATATTTTTAGGTGTTTATATTTATCGTATGAAAAACGGTGCTAAAAAAGCATGCTAAAGGTGCACGTAAAAAGTAAAAGATTTTTAAGAAAAAATTTAAAAATAAACGAAACTATTGCTTTTAAATTTCAAAGCGTCATTCAAGTTTTAAATTTACCAAGTCATAGGGAATCTGGCTGAAGGATATTTAAAATAAATGAAACCCTAAAAAATTAGGGTTTCATGCTTAGATAAAATTATTGAAGTATTCAATTAGGGTGTGTTGACACTTTTAGTTTAAAAAAATAGCGAAGTAGTAAAATCAAATCGCCAAACCCAATTTTACTATTCGCTATGCCTCGTACCATGCTGACAGATCAACACTGGCAAAAGTTGAAAGTTATTCTGCGTAATTTATCCATTCACCACAACTCAAATTTACGCAATTTTATTGAAGCTATTCTCTATAGAATTAGAACAGGCTGTCCGTGGCGAGATATTCCTTGCTGTTTTGGTCATTCAAACTCTATTTTCAAACGTTTTAATCGTTGGTCAAGCAGCGGTAAGTTACTTAGATTATTCAA
>NZ_JALGQY010000024.1:0-51990 GCF_022809915.1 Acinetobacter lwoffii
AATCAATGAAAATAATTTCGATCAATCAACCAGTAAAAATCCACACAAGTTGTTCTTCATAATCTCTTAATGATCTTTCTAACACCTCGTCAGTGCCAGAAGCTGGACTTCGATAAACTCAACAACTCCGCCATTCTGCTTCGTTCGTTTCCGTCTATCTCGTCGGTATGGGTGCATTCTAGAGGATTTCAGAATCATTGCAACCCCCAATTCACTATATTTTTCACGTATGTCTTTTTTTTCTACAAAAATTGCTAAAAAATCGCTTTTTTATCTAATTTTTAAGCGTTTTTATTTAATAAATGCACTAAACACGTCATTTTATTTTTATAACTGAAAATTCATTTAGACCTAAAAGCTATCACAATAATCGTTAAAATAGTATTTTTAGCCTTTTAACATTGAAATCTTGTCTTTTATTTAAATTAGCACGTCAAAAGAAAACCAAAATTAATCTATCTCGCTCAGTAAGCCGATCTAAATCCTAGACTCCTTAATTTGTGAGTTATTTTTTACGTAAAAAGCTTTTATAAAAGCCTATTCTTGGGCTGCTATATAAAAGAAGTATTCATTTTTAGTTTTCGAATCCCAAAACCATGCGTAGATCACTTATATATAGAAGATAAAGTCTGTTATTTTGCATTAAGCGACTTTTTCCTGCTGTTGCTGTCCACGCCAATGTTGCATGACCTCTACAATCATGTCTTTCTTACCCTGATAATCCTCGGCAATAAAGAATAATTTCGCGCGTCGCGGTAACTGCTCTTCAATCAGGGAAAATAGAAAGTAATGCGCGGCCAGATCAAGCTGCATAAATAAAGTATAGACAGATCCATAGAGTTGCTGTTTTTGTTCGACCGGCTGGTATTCAAATAAGAACCGTAATATGCAATCGATTTGTTCATCAAAAATATTTTCTGTTGGAAAGCGATACATTCAATCACCTCTGCCTTAATTTTTTATGTTTTGCACTTTTCTTTTCGAGTCATTTTGGAGTCAATTGAAATGAACTCATTCTTAGGGTCATTCACCTAAGTTCAATTTACTGGTTAATTTTAAGTCTGATGGCTCAACGAGAAAAGCAGGCATGCAGATTTATATCTTGATTACGCAATAATAAATAAAAAAGGAAGAGATCTCTCCCAAAATCTCCTCCTTAGAATTGAATCTTTACCCGATCCATTATGTCATTATTATAGTTATTCGCTTTAAAGCTTTTAAAAAGAGCCTCTTGGAAAAGAGACTTTCTCAGTTGTGGAGTACTATTATTTTTACTACCCTCTAGATGCTCTAAACGAATTCTCTAGATGAATAAATCCTATACATAATAAAGATGAAAAGCAAGTGATTTGGGAAAAATTAACTCTTGTTTTCATAGGGTTTTTTTTGACTTTACTTATTTGATTTTTAAATATAGAACATCAATAAAAAAAGCAGACCGAAGCCTGCTTTTATTTCAATAACTTATCCGTTTTTTAGTCAACAAAAGTAACTTTAGCAATTGCTTTTTTGCTGGCCTGAACAATCAAAGTTACGTTCTCTTTCACAGAATACGTTGTATCTACAGTCTGCCAATCCACTTTCACTGCGCCACGGCCTAATGCATCTTTAGCTTGGGCTGCATTTTTGGTTAAGCCTGCCTCACGTAAAATCGAGGTAATAAAGATTTCACCACCAAACTCGCCACGTGAAATAGTCACTTCTGGCGTACCTTCAGGCAATTCACCTTCAGTAATGATATTGCCCGCGCCTTTATGCGCATTGGCAGCCGCTTCAGCACCATGGAAACGCTCGACTAGCTCCAACGCGAGAATCTTTTTCACTTCTTGAGGATTACGGCCTTCTGCCACTTCTTTTAACAACTGTTGAATTTCTTCAATGGTTTTGAAGCTCAGCAGATCAAAATAACGCTCAATCAATGCATCCGGCATTGAAAGCACTTTCTGGTACATCGCGCCCGGTGCATCAAATACACCAATATAATTACCCAAAGATTTAGACATCTTGTTGACGCCATCTAAACCTTCAAGGATTGGCACTGTGATACATACTTGTGCTTCTTGGTTATAGCGACCTTGTAAGGTACGACCCATCAACAGGTTAAAGGTTTGGTCTGTACCACCCAATTCAACATCTGCTTCCAGCGCAACAGAGTCATAGCCTTGTACCAATGGGTACAAAAATTCATGAATCGCAATTGGCTGCTGGTTGTTATAACGCTTGGTGAAGTCATCACGTTCAAGCATACGCGCAACCGTTTGCTGTGATGCCAGTTGAATCAAATCAGCCGCAGTTTTTTGTGCAAACCATTCCGAGTTAAACACCACTTTGGTTTTGTTTGGATCAAGAATTTTAAATACTTGTTCTTGATATGTTTTAGCGTTCTCTAAAACCTGTTCACGTGACAATGGCGGACGTGTAGCACTTTTTCCGGTTGGGTCACCGATCATCGCAGTATAGTCACCAATTAGGAACAACACTTCATGACCCAAGTCTTGGAATACTTTTAACTTATTAATAAGAACTGTGTGGCCCAAGTGCAAATCAGGTGCAGTCGGGTCAAAACCCGCTTTAATTTTTAATGGACGATTCAATTTTAATTTCTTGAGAAGGTCTTCTTCAGAAATAATTTCGTGGGTGCCTCGTTGAATGAGGGCAAGTTGTTCTTCAGCCGGCAGGAAATTTGACATCACAAAATCCAATACATCAGTTACTCAATTTGTGCGATATACTAACACTTTTTCAGCATATTGCAGGCTTAAGAATAACCATGACAGCGATCTATATTGGGGTAATGACCGGCACGAGCATGGATGGTGTCGATATTGTTGCTGCTTCTTTTGATCCACTCCAGCTTCATGCCACACTCACTTTGGCATTTGATCCTGACCTTCGGGATGAGCTGATGGCACTGACCTTGCCGGATGACAATGAAATTGACCGCATGGGCAAGGCTGATGTTGCACTGGCACAAATGATTGGTCATGGTATTAATACGTTGATTGAAAAAAATAACCTGGATAAATCCACAATTAAGGCGATTGGCTCGCATGGCCAGACTATCCGGCATCGTCCTGAACATGGCTTCACCCTGCAAATTGGTGACCCGAACATCATTACTGAAATTACCCAGATTCCGGTGATTTCAGATTTCCGTCGTCGTGATCTGGCGGCAGGTGGTCAGGGAGCACCTTTAGTTCCAGCATTTCATCAGGATATTTTCCAGCATAACAGCATTCACCGGGTAATTTTAAATCTGGGCGGTATAGCGAATGTCAGCCTGCTGCCTGCCGGCAAGCCTGAAGAGGTGTATGGTTTTGATACCGGACCGGCCAATATCCTGATGGATGCTTGGTGTTCCCGTTATACCGGTCAGCCTTTTGATGAAAATGGTAACTGGGCAGCCTATGGCACCCCGATTCGCAGTTTGCTTGATCGCTTGCAGTCGCACGAATTCTTCTCTAAAGAACCCCCAAAAAGTACCGGTCGTGAAGATTTCAATCTGGAATGGCTAGATGAACAGATTGCCGACTGGCGCAATGACCTACAATACGATGAACTGGAAGACACTCCGGAAAATGTACAGGCGACTTTATTAAAGCTCACCACCCGTGCCATTAAAAAAGCCATTTACCGCTCCGGCATGGATACCGGACAGGTTTTTGTTTGCGGTGGTGGTGCCTACAACTCACATTTACTAGAGCAGTTGCGCTGGCGCCTGCGCAAACATGAATGGAGCGTACAGACTACCGCCGATCTGGGCCTCAGTCCGACCTGGGTAGAAGCTACTGCCTTTGCCTGGCTGGCCATGCGTTTTATGAACCAGCTGAATGGTAACTTGCCTGCAGTCACTGGTGCCGCTGGCTATCGCGTCCTCGGCACCATTACTGCTGTTTAAATTCAGTGAATTAATATTATCTTGCATGACTATAATAGCTACTCAAAAACAGTCATCACAAAAGGTCTGCATGAATGCAGACCTTTTTTCGTTTTCAATATTTTTATTGCATCATGCGTTTGGCATTTTCATTTCTAAAAGCACGCAGAATCTGCTGACCGGCACGACCTGTAGGACTTAAGCCCAAACGCTGCTGTTCCTGACGAATCGCCTGACGGGTTTTATCTCCAATCAGACCATCCACTGCACCAATATCATAGCCACGGTTTAACAGAAATTGCTGGATCTCACGACGTTCTGCACGCGAAGTTCCCGGATCATCAGTAGGCCATGTGGCCATAAATGAGCCTTTACCTTGCAAACGATCGGATAAATGCGCAATCGCTAAGGCATAACTTTCTGCCGCGTTATAGCTATAAATGGCATCGAAGTTTTTAAAGACCAGGAACACCGGGCCACTCGGGCCTGCAGGTGCAAGCAATCCGGCCTGAGAGGATTGTGATAAATTTCCTTGAACCAATGCCGAACCATCGGCACGCACCACCCCCTGATTAAGCCAGTTACTCAAGGATTTTTTATTACGACGACCTTCACCGGAAACCGACATGCCTTGAGGGATCTTGACTTCAAAACCCCAAGGCTGTCCGCTCTGCCAGCCACGCTTGCTTAAAAAGTTGGCAGTTGATGCGAGTGCATCCGGAATGCTCGAAACTAGATCACGTCGGCCATCACCATCAAAATCAACTGCAAGCTCATCATAAGTCGATGGCATAAATTGGGTATGACCAAATGCGCCTGCCCAGGAACCCTTTAATTGTTCTTCACGCACATCGCCACGCTGTAACAGTTTCATAGTGGTAAAAAACTCACCACGGAAATAACTCTGGCGACGACCTTCACAGCTCAAAGTTCCTAAAGCCTGTAATAAAGGATATTTCCCCGAAATATCACCAAAATTACTTTCGACACCCCATACCGCAACTACCGTTTCTGCAGGTATACCATAGGTGGCAGCAACACGATTGAGCACCTCACGATGTTGCTGTAATTTTTGCCGGCCGAGCTGAACCCGTTCTTCATCCACCAAACCAGACAGATAATCCCAAATTGGGGTAGAAAATTCAGGCTGGTAATTCAGGCGTTCAATCACTGAATAATCAGGGCTTAAGTTTTGGGTATAACGATCATAGGTACTGCCGCTTACACCTCTAGCAACAGCTTGACTGCGCAAATTGGCGAGACAGTTTTGAAAATTATTTTGGGAGGCATAATTCGGGATATTTGAACTAGAGGTCAAATCAGTCGGCGTGACACGTTGACCATTAATAATAAGTTCAGCCTGTGCCTGTGAAGCAGCCAAGACCACAGAACCAATAAAAAGTGCAAGCCGTTGCATAAGACCCTTGAGTATTTAGATTTTGAATTATGTTTCTACCTTAGCAGCTCATGATGAAAATTAAAGCGCCAATGCGTAAATTTAAATTCATAATTCCTACACTTTTAAATTCATTTTGTAATCTTTAAATTTAAACATGAGTTATCCACAAGCCTGATTTAAATTCAAATCAGCGGGATTTTTAAATTCAAATTCAAAACACTTGCAATCAGTTTTGAATTTAAAAATTACTGGGGATAACTTGTTTCAGGAAAAGCGAGTCACGATCATCAACATGCTCTAATTACACTAGTTTTCATTTTAAATTCATTTGAATAATGGGCTAATATTTTTAAATTCAGAAACTTTGAATTCATTTATCCAGTTTTAAATTTGAATTCATATTTTTGAATTTAAAAGCGCAAGTTTAAATTCAAAGCCCGATTTAAATTTGAATTTGTTTTTATGAATTTAAATTCAAAACCACTTTCCAGTTTTAAATTCAAACTTTGATTTCAGGCTTATCTACAAGTGAATATGGCAAAATTCAGCTGTAAAAAAGGTTTTATTGAATTGTTATATTTATACTCAATTGATCAGATTGTAAGCAATTGATTTAAAAACTGATCCGACCAATGGCAGGCATTTTTAAAGAGGCGCAATCATGCCTGAAAGCAGACAAATAAAAAAGCGATCACCGAAGTGATCGCTTTTTTTATCAGCAAGTTAAAGCCTAGATGGTCATATCTTCGCTCAATGCCAATGGATTCGGTAAAATTTTCGCCAGTTGGCGGCAAAGCACAGACAATTGCGCGCTGTCATTTGGCATCAAGGTGATGTGACCAATCTTACGGCCTTCGCGCTCTGACTTGTTGTAGAGATGCAAATGCGCACCTTCCAGAGCCAGAACATCTGCAGATTTTGGATGCTGACCAATGATGTTCACCAAGACAGTTGGACGGATCACTTCAGTTGAACCTAAAGGCAAACCAGCCACCGCACGTACATGATTCTCAAATTGCGAACATACGGCGCCTTCAATCGACCAGTGCCCCGAGTTGTGCACGCGTGGTGCCATCTCGTTGGCATATAAGCCTTTGTCTGTCACAAACAGCTCAAGGGTTAGGACACCGACATAGTTCAAGTGATTCAGCAGACGAGTGATGTAATCTTGCGCCACAGGTTGCAAATCTGCGCTGTTCGGTGCAGGCACAATCGAGTGCGACAGAATGCCGTTATGATGATGATTTTCAGCCAATGGCCAGGTTTTGACATCACCATCTTGGCCGCGTACTGCAATAATTGATACTTCACGTGAGAAGGTGACAAAGCTTTCTGCAATCAGCTCACCTGCAGGGCCCAATTCTGCCCAGGCCTGATCCATCTGATCGTTCGAACGTAAAACGAATTGGCCTTTACCATCATAACCGCCACGCGAGGTTTTCAGTACGATCGGCAAGCCCAGTTCAGCTACAGCAGCCTCTAAGCTTTCCAGTGAAGTGACCGCTTTGTACGGTGCAACCGGAATAGCCAGTTCATCAAACAAGGCTTTTTCAGACAGACGATGCTGGGCAATCGCCAAAGCCTGACGCGGCGGATGCAGTTGCTTGCTTTGCGTCAGTACATCAACATCTGTAAGTGGCGTATTTTCAAACTCAAGGCTAAATACATCTGCACTATTAATAAAGTCTTGCAGACCATTTTCAGCCTGGCTCGAAATCACCGGACCCAAAGCAGCAGAAGGACAGTCTGTGCTGGCTTCAAAAAATGTACATTGAATATTTAATGGAAGTGCCGCTTGCGCCATCATACGACCCAGCTGACCGCCACCAAAAATACCGATGGTTTTATCCATAATCTGTGTCTCGACTTAAGCTTGGCCTGGAATATTGTTACTTGCCACTTTATCTGTTTGCGCTGCACGGAAATCTGCAACATTTTTTGCGATTTCTGGACGGGTCAAACCCAGAATTTGCGCGGCCATAATGGCAGCATTGGTGGCACCGGCAGGACCAATCGCCAAGGTACCAACCGCAATCCCAGCTGGCATTTGCACAATAGACAGCAATGAATCAATACCGTTTAAAATCGAAGATTTCACAGGTACACCCAAAACTGGAAGATCAGTTTTCGCCGCACACATACCCGGTAAATGCGCTGCACCACCTGCACCAGCAATAATCACCTGAATACCACGATCACGCGCTTGCTCAGCATATTCAAACAGGCGGTCTGGAGTACGATGTGCAGAAACAACTTCGGCTTCAAATGGGACACCAAGCTGCTTGAGCATATTGGCAGTGTGTTCGAGAGTTGCCCAATCTGATTGAGAACCCATGATAATACCTACGAGAGGAGTATCTTGTGCAGCAGCCGCATTCATTGCAAATTTTCCAGAGATTAAAGTGAGAAAAAATAAATCTCGACGAGAGAGCCAAGCTTGAATAGGAGTTGCCTATTATAGACTGAAATTGATTTGGTCTAAAGTTCAGCTCAAGAATTAAAATTATCTGTTGGGAAAATGGTCAAAAATAAAACAATAATTTTGCGGCTAAAAATACAAAAATAGGACATACATCACATTAAAAAAAAGTATAACTATCAATATAAAACTTTTTTGCAATGAATAACTTAATACTAAAACCTATACATTGGCAGGGCATTTTTATGTGGTACAAACTAAAAATCTGGCTACAGAACCCCTCAGAAAACTTATGGTTGATGCCAGCTCTTGGCGCCGTCTTTGCGACCTTTTTCTCGCTATTTGCAATCGCCAGTCGCTATTTTATCCCGACCAGCACTGTTCCCAATATCAGTACTGAAACTCTGAGCAGCCTGCTAGATATTATTGCTTCCAGCATGCTGGCAGTCACCACTTTTTCCCTGTCGATTATGGTCGCAGCCTTTGCGTCTGCCTCATCCAGCGGGACACCACGTGCCTATCAGCTGATGATGAGTGATGACAATACCCGCCTTGCTATCAGCAGTTTTATCTCGGCTTTTATTTATGCTGTAATTGCCAAGATTGCGCTCGGGCTTGGCTATTATGGTCCTGCAGGTAGATTTGTACTGTTTATCAGTACCATTTTGGTATTGATGTACCTGATTTATATCCTGATTCGCTGGGTACACACCCTGTCGCAACTGGGCAACCTCACCACCACCATTCACAAAATTGAAGTCGCTGCTTCTACGGCCTTGGCGGAGTTTCGACATCAGCCGAATTTTGGTGCCACCGGACAACGTCCAGAGCAAGCAGCTGCCTTTCATGTTTTTAGTACCCAGACCGGCTATTTCACCAATTTTAATAGTGAAGGACTGGAGCAACTGGCCGTCAGCCAACAGCTGCATATCCATCTTCCCCAGCTACCCGGAAAATTTCTGGATCCGATGACGGCACTGGCAGAGGTATATAGCGACCGCGCTTTCAGCCCGGAACAGCAGCAGGAGATCCGAAACTCCATTTTGAATCATGTAATCATTGAAACCAATCGCAGCTTTTTACAGGACCCGCGTTTTGGTGTGGTGGTGATGAGCGAAGTGGGGCAGAAAGCGATGTCTCCCGCAGTGAACGATGTTGGATCAGCGATTAATGCCGTTGATGCCTTAACCCGAATCCTGATTGACAGCAAGGCCGCTGAAGATTTACCGGAGCGGGATTGTCCGCATATCAGTGTGGATATCTTTGATCTCGGGGATTTGATTTACAGTAGTTTTGCACCAATGGCCCGAGATTGTGTGGGTTGTATTGAACTCAATCAGAGAATATTGAAATGTTTAGCGATGATTCAACATAATGTACCCGAACCTGAACTAAAACAGGCTGCAGAAATAATGGCGATTGAATTAATCCAACGCTGCCTGAATAAACTGGAATTTGAACCGGATCGGCAGAAATTACTTTCTGAATTTAGAAGCCATTTCCCCCTGATTCAGCTGAGCCATTAGATCAAGTTAAGGGGTACGGAAGACAAAATAGACACATCCACACAGACATAAAGCAGCCCAGAGATAATCCAGTTTAAAGGGCTGTTTAAACATAAAAATCATAAAAGGAACAAAGACTAGTAAGGTCACGACTTCCTGGGTGATTTTCATTTGACCGACTGCCAGGCCTTGCTGCGCCAGTAATTTGGTCGCTGGAATCATCAGACTATATTCAAACAGGGCAATGGCCCAGCTGAACAAAATCGCTTGCCAGAGCGGTGCATCATGCGGCAAAAATTTTAAATGCCCATACCAGGCCAGGGTCATAAAACAGTTGGCAATTACCAGAAGAAATAAAGCCGGCAGCATTTGCATGCACTCTGCAAAAAAGTCGAACTTATTTTACGGTTTATTTGGCGAAAAGATATTGCATCGCTTTGAAATTTTCTTTGAATTTATCCGTGAAACAGGATTTAAAAAATCCCACAACAAGGCCAGAATTTTCACTATCTTTTCAGCTAAAGCCTTGCTATCGTTGCTTGCAAATTGAATAAATCATGACAACAGCACCAATATAAAGTGATGGGTCAGACAGGAACGGAGTAAAGTAGATGCATCTGCATATTTTGGGTATTTGTGGCACCTTTATGGGCTCGTTAGCGCTACTTGCACGCGATCTGGGCCACCAGGTAACAGGTTCAGACCTGAATGTGTATCCACCCATGTCGACCCAACTTGAAAATGCGGGCATCACTTTAATGCAGGGTTATGACCGCAGTCATTTACAGCCTCATCCGGATCTGGTAATCGTCGGCAATGCCATGAAGCGTGGTATTGATGCAGTCGAATATATGCTGAATGCAGGTCTGCCTTATATTTCAGGTCCGCAGTTCCTGGCTGATCATGTTCTGCAAGGTAAACACGTGCTGGGTGTCGCCGGAACACATGGTAAAACCACGACCACCACGATGCTGGCTTGGGTACTGGATCAAGCCGGTCTGGAGCCAGGTTTTCTGATTGGCGGTGTGCCATTGGGCTTTTCGGAAAGTGCGCGTCTCGGTGGTGGGAAATATTTCTGTGTCGAAGCCGATGAATACGATTCTGCTTTCTTCGACAAGCGTTCCAAGTTCGTGCATTACCATCCAAAAACCGCAATTTTAAATAACCTGGAATTTGACCATGCCGATATCTTTGATGATTTGGCGGCAATTCAAAAGCAGTTCCATCATTTAGTTCGTACCATTCCAAGTGAAGGCCGGATTATCGCGCCGATTACTGAGAGCAATATTGATGAAGTGCTGGAGCAGGGCTGCTGGACGCCTGTAGTGCGCACCAGTCTGGATGCCAACGGAAAATCTGAACTTTATGCAGAACAATTGTCAGTAGATGGTTCACATTTCAAAGTCCTGCAACAGGGCGTAGTCAAAGGCGAAGTACAGTGGAATATGACCGGGCAGCACTCGGTTGCCAATGCCTTGGCCACGATTGCTGCTGCTGAACATGTCGGCGTATCGATTGAAACCGCCTGTGAAGCGCTGTCCAATTTTGGTGGTGTGAAACGCCGTATGGAACTGTTAGGCACAGTCCGTGGTATCGAGGTTTATGATGACTTCGCCCATCATCCGACGGCGATTGATACGACCTTAGAAGGTGCGCGCAAACGTCTGGGTGAACGCAAACTCTGGGCAATTATTGAACCGCGCTCCAATACCATGCGCATGGGTAGTCATAAAGATGGCTTGGCTCATTCAGCACGTCTGGCCGATGAAGTGATCTGGTATCAACCGGAAGGACTGGACTGGGATCTGCAACCGGTCATTGAGGCTGCGCCAAACAAGGCCAAAGTTGCACGCACACTGGATGACATCATTCAGACCGTGGTAGCAGAGGCAGGCGAGGGCGATGCCGTAGTAATTATGTCGAATGGTGGTTTTGGTGGTTTGCATCAGAAGCTGATTACTGTTTTACAAGCATAAAACAGATTTAAGTGAAGTGAAGAAGCCCGCCTAGCGGGCTTTTTTTAGCATATTAAAACGTTGATTGAGAAAAAGTGAACCGTTGTTCTGATCCTGCAATCCTATGATTTAAATATTGACCCAAATAGCAGATTTATCTCTGAACCCTCCCTGATGATCTTTTGTTGCAATCTGTACACAAGACTCATTGCAGCGCCATATCACTCAAGGCACAATCGAGAAGAACACAGGTATCTATAGGCCTGAAAGCCAGATCATAAATCAGCCCATCGCTGTCACTATATAAAAGCAATCGAGGCGTTCATTATTCTCGCTGAGTCAGGTCATTCTCATTCCTCATTCCATTAGGAGATGTGTCATGACAACGATGAAAGCGATGGTCTATTACGGCGCAAATGATATCCGCTTTGAAGACCGCCCAGTTCCCACCATTTTGCATCCCAGCGATGCCATCATTAAACTGGAAAAAGTTACCATCTGCGGTACCGACTTGGGTATCTGGAAAGGTAAAAACCCGGAAATTGAGCAGGAGGCTACGCGTAAAGAGGGCAGCTTTAAGGGACGTATTTTAGGTCACGAAGGTATTGGCATTGTGGAAGAAGTTGGTTCCGCCGTGCAAAACTTTAAAAAGGGCGACCGGGTGATTATTTCCTGTGTCAGCCGCTGCGGAACCTGTGAAAACTGCCAGAAACAGCTCTATGCCCATTGTCGCAATGAAGGCGGCTGGATCATGGGTTATATGATTGATGGCACCCATGCCGAATATGTACGCACGCCCTTTGCCGATACCTCACTCTATCATTTACCCGATGGCCTGAATCAAGATGTGGCCGTATTCCTCTCAGATATCCTGCCAACTTCACATGAAATTGGGGTGCAATATGGCGATGTCAAACCAGGCGACAATGTCGCGATTGTCGGGGCAGGGCCAATCGGCATGAGTTGTCTGCTCACCGCACAGTTTTATTCACCCGCCAATATTATTATGGTGGATATGGATGATAATCGGCTGGAATTTGCCAAGACTGTCGGCGCGACGCATATCATCAACTCTGCCAAAGAAGATGCCATTCAAAAGATTCTAGAGATTACCGATGGACGCGGGGTCGACTGTGCCATTGAAGCAGTGGGGGTGGAGCCTACCTGGAATATTTGCCAGCATGTCGTGAAGGAGGGCGGGCATATTGCCAACGTCGGCGTACATGGTAAACCGGTGAGTTTTGAACTGAACAAACTCTGGATTAAAAACCTGACCATCACCACCGGTCTGGTGAATGCCAATACCACAGGGATGCTACTGAAAACCTGCTGTTCCGGCAAATTGCCGCTGGAAAAACTGGCAACCCATCATTTTAAATTTGCCGATTTTGAAAAAGCCTATGATGTATTTAAACATGCCTCTGATGAGAAGGCCTTAAAAGTCATGATTGACATGAGCTAATCCACATCAGACAAAAAAAGTCCGCTATGCGGACTTTTTTATTTTCAGCTTTAATCCAGCAGATCAGAAATAGGGGACATAACCACGCTGCTTATAGCCTTTTGGCGATGCCAGACTGGCCTGATTTTCTTCCAGGCGATACAGCACTTTGAGGAACTCGGCAATTCCTGACTGCTGCAAGGCATGTGGATCAAATTGCTTCAAACCTAAACGTGAAAATAAAGAAGAAATTTCACTGTGTTTATGTACATATTTCATTGACCATTCCGAGAAATGGGACTGCTCTACCATTGCATCTGCAAAACGCAAGATATTGTGATGACGGGGATCCTGAGAAATGCTCTGAAATAAACTTTCTACTACTTCAGCCTGACCTTCAAGGCACTGGAAAAATTTGCCATGGGAATAATACAACACCCCATGAATCTGATGCTGAAGATTGAACTTCCGGGCAGTGGCCAAAATATCACTCAAATCTTGTAACAACTCTTGTTCAGATTCTATGCGTTCACTGGCATAGCAAAGCTGTAGCATCATGCCATCTCACTAGAGGGAAGAATTAAAACCACAATTTAATCAATAATTTTAAATTAAGTCGACCATTTTTTAAGCAAATATCCGTTTTTGCTTACACAGTTTTCAGTTTGCATTTCTGGACTAAACTTTTAACAATAGTGCCTAAATTATTAAACGAATATTTTCATACACCTACCATGAACATGAGGATCACTTGATGTTAAAAGATCTGATTTTAACCCTCGCCTTGTTATGTGTGTGTTTTATCCTGATCATCACTTTAAATGACTGGCAATTCAGCGCTCAAACCAATCTGCTGATCAGTTCAATTTTTATTAGCTGGACGATCTTGAAATTTGTTGGGCATCGTATTTATTTTCATGCCAGTTACCTGCTGATTATGGCAATTTTAGTGATGCTGCAACAGTTTGAAGAAATTTTCTGGGCGATGACCGGGGTGATGGCAGGTTTCGGTTTATATACCCTGTTACAGGTTATATTGATTCCTGCCTTGAAAGAAAGATTGCATTTATCTTTCGGGAAATCCCCTTGGATGGCTAAATAGCCGTTGCCGCGACATCTGCCAGACTTCGGTCACGTTTAAACATGACATCCACATAGGAACATTGCGGGATAATGGTTAAACTTTTTTCACGGGCAAAATCGACCAATACATCCAGCATTTTTCGGGCAATACCGTGGCCACGCAGGGAATCATCGACCCAGGTATGATCGGCAATGATGACGGCATCGCCCCGCCATTGATAAGTGATCTCCGCCAGGCGGCGTCCTTGATCTTCCATAAAAAATACACCACCACGTTTTGAATCTTGATATTTAATTTCCATACGAATCTAAACCTTTGTTGTCATTTTAAAATTATAAAACATCATTAAAGCGAGGCTCTCGCTCGAACACGGATTTGGCAAAAGGGCATTTTGGAATAATCCTGATGCCGTGTTCACGGGCAAAATTCACAGCTGCCTCGACCAGATAATACCCGACGTGCTGGCCGCGTAGACTGTCATCGACCCAGGTGTGTTCAATCACTAATTGATCTTCATTTACTCTTGAATAACTCATTTCTGCCAGACGTTTTTCATTTGGCTCTACAAACCATAAACCTCCATTGTCCTGTTGCTGATGCTCGATCAACATGCCGATCCTCTCCTTGTTTTTAAGCCAGACTGACATATTTTTCCCTGCTCTATTGTTAGATTTCTTTTAAAGGATTGTGAATCTGTCCTTCTGACCAATACCGCATTTTGCTCAACAGGTTTAAACTGCCGGCCGGTTCTTTTTATCAGATATGTATGTCTAGCTCTTCTTCCACCTCTTCGGTGACACGTCAATGGGTTTGTGTGATTGCTTTAGCCTCTGCTGCCTTTATTTTCAATACCACCGAATTTATCCCGGTGGCGCTATTAAGTGATATTGGTACCAGTTTTGCCATGTCACCGACCCAGGTCGGGTGGATGCTGACAATTTATGCCTGGGTCGTGGCGCTGCTTTCTTTGCCAATGATGTTACTGACCAAAAATATTGAACGGCGCTTTCTGCTGATGGTTTTATTTGCAGTGTTTATTTTCAGTCATGTGCTGTCCTATTTTGCCTGGAGCTTTAGCATTCTGGTGCTGAGCCGGATTGGTATTGCCGTAGCGCATGCACTATTCTGGTCAATTACGGCGTCGCTTGCCGTGCGGGTTGCGCCAAAGGGCAAAGAATTTCAGGCATTGGGCTTATTGGCTACCGGTACCGCCATGGCGATGGTCCTGGGAATTCCCTTTGGCCGGATGATCGGGGAGGCCTATGGCTGGCGCAATAGTTTTGCCTTGATCGCAGTTGTGGCGAGTGTGGTGTGTGTACTGCTGGCCAAAACCTTGCCTTTATTACCAAGTGTCAATTCTGGATCACTCAGCAGTTTAAAAAACTTGCTAAAACGTCCCAGCCTGATGCTGGTCTTTGCGCTTACCGTGCTTGTGATTAGTGCGCAATTTACCGCCTATAGTTATATTGAACCCTTTGCGCTGAATATTGCGCAATTCAGCTCTGCGCAAACCACCAGCTTATTGCTGATTTATGGCGGTGCAGGTCTGATCGGGTCTTATATATTTGGTCGCTTTGCACCGCATTTTCCCCGACTCACCATTCCGCTATTTACACTCGGGCTAGGGATCTCGCTACTGTTATTGCTGCCACTGTCTCAGGGTGTATTTCAGCTTAATAGCTTGGCGTTAATCTGGGGCATCAGCATTATTGGGTTTAGTCTGGCTCTACAAGCCAAGACCTTAAATCTGGCTTCCGATGCGACTGATGTCGCCATGGCGATTTTTTCAGGTTTGTACAATGTCGGGATTGGCGGCGGTGCCTTACTCGGCGGTCTGGTAACGGCACATATCGGATTACATAGTATTGGCTGGGTAGGAGCAATCCTGGCCAGCTTGGGTTTTCTGATCAGCTTATACCTGATTCAGCGTCCGGATTTCTTAGGTAAGAAAGCGCCTTGAAGCATGATTTTTGTAAATGAAATTGTAGTCTTAGCAAAAATCTGTCATGCTTGCTGCACATTGAGCTACCGCTCAAATAAAATTTAGTTTGAACAAGGGGAGTAGCCTCCTCCAAGCGTTTAAGAATGAAATTTCAATTTTTAAACGTGTCAGAATATCGTCATTACACTTTGCAAAAAGTCGGTATCTGAGCATCTTGAAGTCACACTTTATATAAAAAAGTGGAACAGTAAGATGTAGGCAAGACCTTGATCATGTTGTTATAGATGTTTTTCATCTGGCAACTGGTCAAGGTTTTTTTATGGCTAGTTGTCCGATGTGGAGAATTCACATGGAAACCATTGGTACACTCTGGCTGTATCTCGTCTTTTTCGCGATTGTCGCAGTCATGCTGATAATCGATTTTGTCGGCTTTAAGCATCAGCATGGTCAGGAAGTTAAAGTCCGTACTGCTGCCTACTGGAGTATTGCCTGGGTCAGTGTCGCGACTTTATTTGGTGGCGGCTTATGGCTGTATCTGGAGCAGACCGCAGGCACGGCAATTGCCAATGCCAAGGTCATGGAATACTTTGCCGGTTATCTGCTGGAAAAATCCCTGGCGATTGATAACGTCTTTGTTTGGCTGATGATCTTCGCGGCCTTTGCCATTCCACCCGCACTGCAACGTAAACTGCTGTTATATGGCGTACTGGGTGCGATTGTACTCAGAACCATCTTTATTTTTATTGGCGCCTGGTTTGTACAGGAATTCTCTTGGATTCTGTATATCTTCGGTGCGTTCCTGGTGTATACCGGCTTCAAATTCCTTCGTGGTCAGCATGAAGAAGACAGCAATATTGAAGATATGGCGATTCTGAAATGGCTACGTAAACATATGCGTATTACCCCGCAACTTCAGGGCGACAAATTCTTTGTCCGTCAGAATGGTTTGCTCTGGGCAACGCCGTTGTTCTTGGTCCTGATCCTGGTTGAAGCCTCTGATGTGATCTTTGCCGTCGATTCTATTCCAGCTATTTTTGCCGTCACCACCGATCCCTTTATTGTCCTTACCGCAAATCTGATGGCGATTTTAGGCCTACGCGCGATGTTCTTCCTGCTCTCGGGCGCAGCCTCAAAAATGCATTATCTGCCTTATGGTCTCGGGATCATTCTGGTCTTTATCGGCTTTAAAATGCTGATGCTGGATGTGTTCCATATGCCGATCTGGATTTCTTTGAGCTTTATTGTGATTGTCCTGACTGTGACCGCGATCTTGTCGATTCGTCATAGCAAGAAATATAACGAAACCACCCTGTAAAAAGTAATCATCAAAAAAGCCTGCATCAGCAGGCTTTTTTTTATTGTTCTATCAGGGATAATTTGGGCCATTTTTGTAAAAACTGTTTGCTCAGCATGCGTTGCTCAAACACGGCATAACTGACTAAATTCGGATTCCAACGCAGCTTTAACTCAAATAAATCTGCTAAACCGAAAGGAGCGATCAACTCCAATTCATCATCTTTCAGGCGCAGTGCCAAGGCCGTGACAGTTTCTGGCCATAATGACAGCGCATGACTAATTGAAGTTAAAGGCTCAATATTTTCATTTTGATCGGTACGATACCACTCATGTACAAAGGCTTGATTAGTCACATCCCAACGGATATCTGGAAAATAGTCTTTTAACTGATCTGCAAGTTGCTGTTCTATAGCGCGAGCCTGCTTATTTTCGTCATAGAAAATTACATCGACCTCAGTATGATTCATTTCATATTCCCAGTCATGTAAATGCGCCCAGATCACATGACGTAACACACCCGCTGCAACATAAGCTTCAGAGTGCAATTGTGCTAACTGATGCAAGATGCGCATTAAGGTCGGCTGCGCACGCACGATCTGTTGAAATTGATCATGATAATTGGATGGGGTCATAAAAGAATCTGGATCACTATTTAAATATGAATGTTCATACAAACATGGCAATTTTTTCAGCTACAATCAATCGAAAAAATCAAAAAGCGTAGGTTTAAAATGTCTTCTGTAATTGCAACGACAGCGATCCGTGGTCGCTTCCTCGACATTCAGAATACAGTTGCCCAAGCACGTGATATACACGACCAAGTGCGATATGTAGAAGATGGTTTAGTCATCATTCACGAAGGTAAAATCCAGTGGTTTGGTCCTTGGCAAGAAGGGCAGTCACGACTTCCTACCAACGCTGAATTAAAGCACTATCCAGATCAACTGATTGTTCCCGGTTTTATCGATACCCATATTCATTTCCCGCAAACAGAAATGGTCGGGGCGTATGGTGAACAACTACTGGAATGGTTAAATACCTATACATTCCCCACTGAAATCCAATTCCAAGATGCATCCTATAGCGAAAAAATTGCCGAATTTTTCGTGCAGGAATTGCTTAAAAATGGCACCACCACTGCACTGGTCTTTTGTACCGTTCATCCTGAATCCGTAGATGCTTTGTTTAATGCGGCGACCACGCGCAATATGCGTCTGATCGCAGGTAAAGTCCTGATGGATCGTCATGCACCGGAAGCACTCACAGATACAGCAGAAACGGCTTATATAGATTCTAAAACGCTGATTGAAAAGTGGCATGGCAAAGGACGTAATCTGTATGCGATTACCCCACGCTTTGCACCAACTTCAACACCTGAACAATTACAAAAAGCCGGACAGCTCAAAGCCGAATATCCGGATGTCTATGTACATACCCATTTAAGTGAAAATAAAAATGAAATTGCTTGGGTAAAAGAACTCTTTCCTGAACGTGAAGGTTATCTGGATGTGTATCATCATTATGGTTTAACCGGCAGCAAATCCGTTTTCGCGCATTGCGTGCATCTGGAAGATGAAGAGTGGGATTGTATGCATCAGACCGACTCAGCCATTGCTTTCTGTCCGACCTCAAATCTATTCCTGGGTAGTGGCTTATTTCCCCTGAAAAAGACCTGGGACAAAGGGGTCAAAGTCGGCTTAGGCACAGACATTGGAGCAGGAACATCATTTAATCAGCTGCAAACCCTGAATGAAGCCTATAAGGTGCAACAGTTGCAGGGTGAAAAACTTTCTGCCTTTGAAGCCTTATATCATGCCACTTTAGGCGGTGCCAAAGCCTTGAGTCTAGATGATCGCCTGGGGAACTTTAATATTGGCAAAGAAGCCGACTTTGTGGTTCTGGATCTCAATGCCACTGCCTTACAGCAGTTACGCCAGAGCAAAGCTAAAAATATTGAAGATGCATTTTTTGCACTGACCATGCTTGGTGATGACCGTAATATTGCAGCCACCTATGTCTATGGAGCAGCCGTTTATGTCAAAGCAGCATCCAGTGAATAAAACAAAAAAATCCCGCCGTCGCCAATACTTGATCCTGTCTGCAATGGCACTGGGCTGTGTTTTTTTATTGAAACGCGATTCAGCAGCGGCTAAAAAATGATTACATTTACAGCCAGCAAAACAGGTGCATCTCTGCTAGGGATGTATTAAAATTGCGACGTATTCAGGTGTTGCAGGTCAACACCTTTTTTATTTTGCTATTTTTACTTTTTAGGTATCTACCCATGACCGTTCAAATGAGCGTAATGATTTCCGCTGAAGAAATTCAAGCTAAAGTCAAAGAGCTTGGTGCTCAAATCAATGCACACTATGCCAATAGTGACAAAGAACTTGTGCTCATCGGTTTATTACGTGGTTCAGTAATTTTTATGGCTGATTTATGTCGTGTGATTTCAAAACCGCATGAACTGGATTTCATGACTGTGTCCAGTTATGGCGGTGGCACGGTATCGTCACGTGATGTAAAAATCCTGAAAGATTTAGACGGTGAAATCCGTGGTAAAGATGTGTTGGTGGTTGAAGATATTATTGATTCAGGCAACACTTTAAGCAAGGTACTCGAAATCCTGCAAACCCGTGAACCTAACTCGATTCAACTGTGTACTTTGGTAAGTAAACCATCGCGTCGTGAAATCGATCTGAAAGTCGAATTTATGGGCTTTGAAGTTGAAGATAAATTTATTGTGGGTTATGGCCTAGACTATGACCAGAAGTACCGTCACCTGCCATTTATTGGTGAAATCGGTCTTTAAAATCAGGTTGAAAAAAGTGGTATAAGCCACTTTTTTTATGCCTAAAATGGACAGGAAACCGGGAACAAAAAATAACATCTCGTTTCAGGATTCAACTTTTTATAATCCTGACTTTATTTCAAGATGATTAAACAGATGTGAAAACAAAGACATGACAAGAAGGAGTATGCATATGTGGACAATTATTGTGGCGATCGTCATTGGTTTTGTAGCAGGTCTGATTGCACGTGCCATTCACCCGGGTAATGACAAGGCAGGCTTTATCATGACCACCTTGCTGGGTATTGCTGGCTCCTTATTGGCGACTTTTGGTGGCCGTATGCTCGGTCTATATTCGGCAGATTCCGCAGCAGGGCTGATTGCTTCCGTGATTGGTGCTGTGATTATTCTGTTTATTTATAATATGGTAACCAAACGCCGTACAGTCTAAACCATTCAGATGTTTCTGAGGTTGATTTGACGACCTGAATAAAAAAGCACCGGAAAAGGTGCTTTTTTATATTGAGCGACTGATAGCTTTATTTAATTTTTATAAATTGAATTCTTTAAAGATCTGCTCAATCTGCTCTGCCGGATAGGCACCCATCACTTTAAAACCATTGGAAAAAATAATCGCAGGTGTACCATTCACGCCCATAGACTGAGCCAGTTTTTTATTCCGCTCAATTGGATTGGTGCAACTTTTTTTCGATTTAGGTTGAATTCCTTGAGCAATCAGATCTTCCCATGCCTGAGCTGGATTAGACGCGCAATACACCTGTTTTGAAGGAGCAACCGACTGGGGTTTTAAAGGAAGAATAAAGGTATAAATGGTCAAGTCATTCAGTTTTTTCAGCTCTAGCTCAAGCTTTTTACAATACGGGCAATTTGGGTCAGAAAAGATCGCAATCTGACGTTTACCCGTACCTCTTACACTTTTCACAGCATCCTGAAGCGGTAATTTTTTCCAGTCGATACTATTTTGTTTCAGCATTAAATCACGGGTCAGATTATGCTGATCCTGAATCCGCAGCATCGGGCCAGCAATCAGATGTTTAGCATCTTCATTCAAATAAACCACTTGGCCCTGCATGGAACCGCTATAGATACCTTTCATCTCGGTGGTCTGAATATTTTCAATTTTTAAATTGGGACTGTTTTTTGCCAAGTTAGCTTGTACCGTATCAATATTGGCAAATGCGAAGCTTGAAACCAATGTACTTAAACTAATGATCAGTATTTTTTTTAACATGAATGTTCTACATGAATTGGATAAGAATATGCTTCGATTCTAATCGCTCTGCTTTTAAATTTCTCAAACATTTATGTTACTGTTTACACTCAGTTAAATAAGCTCATAATGTTTCACGTGGAACACCATGTATAGCGTTAGCTTGAACTCCAATCTATCTAGAAAACACATCAATATTCATAATAAATAACTGTTTTATATAGTTAAAATATTTTAAATGATAAATATCTTACTCATTCAACCTTGACCGATTTTCTGTATCCATTCTAAACTGCAGACACTTTCTATATTCCTCGCTACGCCCTGACATGGATTGGCCAAGGATCAACACTATAACGGCATTTTCATGACAATAACGACCAGCTGGCGACCGTTCTTGATGGTCAGCCTAGCTTTAATGATGGGAACGATTGGCACCGCTTTGGCCAGTCCGCTTTATCCGATTTATCAACAGCTCTGGCATTTGCTGCCCAGCCACATCACCTACATTTTTGTCGCCTATATGTTTGGCTGCCTCTCGACCTTGCTATTTTTGGGTAGAACCAGTAACAGCATTGGATTTTTACGGACCCTGCAAATTGGTCTGGCACTAATCACCTTAGGTCTCATCATTTCCGTTTTTGCCCAAAATGCACTGATCCTCTCGATTGGCCGTTTTATTATTGGGATTGCCTCGGGCCTAATGACCACTTCTGCCATGATGGGCTTGATGCATACCATCCCAGAAAGCCATAAACACACTGCACCACAACTGATTTCAATCATCACCGCAATGGGTTTTGGTTTGGGACCCTTGGTCGGTGGTGTGATTGCGCAGTTTTCCGCTGCCCCTTTGGTGATGCCATATTTACCGATTATTCTGGGTGCCGTGCTGTGTCTGATTGGCCTGTTCTGGATCAAAGCACCCAAGTTTGAGGCACAGCCCTTTAGCATGGCGCCTAAACTGCAACGACCTGAAGCGCAGTTTCATCGGGTATTTATAATTATTGCAGTGACGGCTTTTAGTGCCTTTGCCGCTTTTAGCCTGTTTGCTTCACTGTCGCCGTCCTTTGTCCGGAATATTTTACCTTGGCATGGTCCTCTGGTCAGTGGGCTGGCCATTACCAGTATTTTAGTAGTCTCAGTGATCGTGCAGTTTATGGCCAAAGCCGTCGCAGCCTCTAAATGTCTGAATATCGGTCTGATGATGATGTGCTTGAGCCTGATGATTTTGGCGCTATGTATGTATTCGAAAATCAGCCTGCTATTTTTTATCAGTGATATTTTCTTTGGGATCGGCCATGGTTTTGCCTTAATGGGTGCTTTTGCCCTGATTCATCAAATGACCAGCTTAAACAACCGTGCAGCCGTCATGTCGACCTATCTGTTTATTGCCTATCTGGGCACTATTGTCCCTATTATTACTGTGGGTTATCTGGCCGATCACTGGGGGCTGGATTTCGCTGTAATCAGCTTTTGTATCGCGATTAGTTTACTGTGTTTTGCACTATGGTGGGCTTATCAAAAATCCCGTCTACCAGTCTAAAAAAGCCCTCAATTGAGGGCCTTTTTGATGTTTATTAGATAATTACTTTCCAATACAGAATGAACCGAAGATCTTGCCCAGCAGGTCATCTGCACTGAAATCACCAGTGATCTCACCCAAGGCATTTTGCGCCAGACGTAAGGACTCTGCCACCAGTTCACCGGCGTTATACACCACCAGTTGCTCACGCGCTTCAGCCAGATAGAGCTGAGTGCGCTTCATTGCGTCTAAATGACGGGTACGTGCGATAAAGGTATCTTCTTCGGGTTGGAAGCCTGCATGCGCTGTAATCGCTTCTATGAGCGCTTGAATACCGGTTTCCTGCTTGGCAGAGACTGCGATATGCCGGAAACCATTTAAATCGCCAATTATAGCTTCAGCCCCGGTCAGGTCACATTTATTGCCAATCAGCATCAAACGTTTCGGTTCTATATGTTCAGCAAAATATTCCTGAGCAAGTTGCAGCGGATCTTCGCCCTGGCTTAAGTCATAGACCAAGAGTAATAAATCAGCCTGTTCAATTTCTTTAATCGCGCGGCGGATTCCTTCTTTTTCTACGATATCGCCGGTTTCACGCAAGCCTGCGGTATCGGTGAGGGTGATCGGCAGACCATTTAAGGTAATTTTTTCATGCAGGACATCACGGGTGGTACCGGCAATATCGGTCACAATCGCGCGTTCAATTCCAGCCAGCGCATTCAGTAAGGAAGATTTACCGGCATTCGGTTTACCCGCAATTACCACCTGTAAACCTTCACGTAACAACTGACCTTGACGTGCAGATTGCTGTACTTGAGTGACGGCACTGGATACGCCATCCAGCAGATTTAAAATCTTGCCATCCGCCAGAAAGTCGATTTCTTCTTCCGGGAAATCAATTGCGGCTTCCACATGCAAACGCAGGTGAATCAGCTGCTCAAGGACTGCATTGACTTTGGTCGAAAACGCCCCTTGCAAAGAACGTACTGCAGAACGGGCAGCCGCTTGCGAAGTTGCATCAATCAGGTCGGCAATTGCTTCAGCCTGCACCAGATCCAGTTTGCCATTTTCGAAGGCACGCATCGAGAATTCACCGGCCTTGGCTGCAGTGGCGCCCAGCTCCAGCAAACGGCCAAGCAAGGCATTCTGAATCACCGGACCGCCATGACCTTGCAGCTCTACGACATCTTCGCCGGTAAACGAGTTTGGATTCGGGAAGCAAATCGCCAGTCCTTCATCCATGACTTCGCCGGCCGCATCATAGAATTGGCGGAAACCGGCAAAACGCGCTTTTGGCAGCTCTTTTTGTGTCAGTTGCTGGGCAATCTCATAAGATTTTGGACCTGACAGGCGAATCACCCCAACGCCGCCACGTCCTGGTGGAGTTGCAATCGCAGCAATAGTTGTGGTTCGGTTGAGCATAAAATTCACCTGCAAAGACTCAAAAGTACAGCCAAAAAAAATCCGCCTAAGATTACCATCTTAAGCGGATTTATTCAGCCTATCCGTACAACTTAGTTGACTGGAGTGGCCTCATCACGTTTCGCGCGATCTTTGGCAACAGACTTGTTAATCAAAGTTTGTTGCAGAATCGTGATCAAGTTGTTGACGATCCAGTACAGGACCAAGCCTGCCGGGAAGAACAACAAGAATACGGTAAAGATAATCGGCATAAACTTGAAGACTTTTGCCTGCATTGGATCCGTCGGTTGTGGATTTAACGACTGTTGGATATACATCGTTAAGCCCATCAACAACGGCAGGATGAACCAAGGATCCATTGAAGACAAATCCTGAATCCACAGCATCCATGGCGCATGACGCAGTTCCACAGATTCCATCAATACCCAGTACAAGGCCAGGAAAATCGGCATTTGTAATAACAGCGGTAAACAGCCGGCAAGCGGATTGACCTGTTCACGTTTGTACAATGCCATCATTTCTTGAGAGAAGCGCATCCGGTCTTCACCGAACTCTTCTTTCATGCGTTGCATTTCTGGCGCAATCACCCGCATTTTCGCCATCGAGCGATAGCTCTTCGACGACAATGGCCAAAGGATCAGTTTCACCAGAACGGTCAACAGAATAATTGCCCAGCCCCAGTTACCCACCAGACCATGGAAGAATTCAAGACCCACGAACAGTAATTTCGCAATTGGCCATAACCAGCCATAATCAACGGTCTGGTTTAAACCTGCAGCCAAATCTTTCAGTTCTGACTGGATTTTCGGACCTGAATAGAAGGTCGCATCAATTTCAGCCACGGTACCTGCTGGTACATTAAACGTTGGTGAAGTAAAACCGATGATGTTCATGTTATCGGTTGATTTGCGTGATTCAAGCTTGGCGCTATAGGCTTCGCCATTGCCTTGAGTCAACTTCAGCTGACCTGGAACCCATGCACTGACAAAGTAGTGCTGTACCATTGCCACCCAACCACCTGTCGCTTCAGTACTGACTTTTTCTTCAACAAAGTTGTCGAATTTAAGCTTGTTGTACTGCTCGTCCGGGGTACCCCATGCACCGCCGAGGAATGTTCCCAGCGTGAAGATCCCTTGATCGGACTTGCCTGGATCTTCCGAGTTATCGCGTTTGATCTGACCGAACATCTGACCTTGCCAGGTCTGGCCACTGCGGTTAACCACTTTGTGATTTACCACGACCGGATATTCACCTTCAGTGAAATTGAAGGTCTTAATGATCTCAATCCCGTCAGCGGTTTTAAACACTAGCGGTACAGACAATACTTTCAGGTTTTCACCATCTTTGGATTTGACTGTTTTCGCATCTGCCAGGGTATAAGCAGTTTTTTCCAGCTCATACATTGGACGGCCGTTACGGCTGCTGTCCGGTCCATTCAGACCGATCAGGCCAGACTGGGCGACATAAGTACGTTTCGCATCGCTTTCCAGCATGACGAAAGGTTCATCGCTGTCTTTGTTCTTGTCATGATTGAGTAATTCAATACGAACAATATCACCACCCTTCGGATTGATCCAAAGATGATAAAGGTCAGTTTGTACTGAAATAAGCTGCTGACTTACAGGTGCTGTGGCATCCGTGGCTTGCTGTGCTGGCACATTTGCTTGTGGCAGATCAGAGGCAACTGTAGCCGTCTGACCATTTGGCAAATCTGCAGATACGTCATGCGAAACAACCGCAGCTTCCTGCTGCGGTTTTGTTTCAGCATTTCCATAATCTTTTTGCCACGCCAAAATGAGCAAATATGCGACAACAAACATGGCTCCGAGAATTGCAATCCTGGCCCATTGTTGCATATGTATTACCCCAAGTGGTGAGAGTGATTTTGGTTCAATAAACGATCACGAAAGGGTACAGCAACGTGAAGCGTTTGAGAATCTATTTGCTGAAATGAAATAAAACGAATCGCTTTTGAGGGAACAGGATCATATCCCGAGCCCCCCCACGGATGACAACGGCAAATACGTTTAGTAGCCAGCCACACTCCACGCCCAGCGCCATGCATCTGGACTGCTTCCAAGGAATATTGAGAACAAGTTGGAATATAACGACAGCGCGGTCCAAGAAGAGGACTAATCGCAATCTGATAGAAACGGATCAACCAATGCAGTAAACGTACCATTGGCCAACTCTACTTTTGTGGGGAGGGGGCTATTTTTGAATGCTTTTTGGCGAGACGGTTAAGTTTCTGCCAGGCAAATTGTAATTGCTGATGCAACTCTGCGTTCGGCACTGCTTCTATACCTACTTTAGGCATAACCACAATATCCAAATCATCTAGTTGCTGTTGATGCAGGCGAAAACTTTCGCGAGCAAGTCGTTTTACTCGATTTCGTTCGTGCGCACGGCGCACTTTCTTCTTGGCAACAACTAAACCCAAACGGCTATTTGGCAGTTCGGAATGTTTTGCAAGAAATAAGAAATGGGGTTGATGCACTTTAAAAAGCGCACCATCAAAGACACCTTTATAATCGGCAGCACAGCGTAATCGCAACTCTGTGCCAAAACTATAAAGTTTTGTCATAACACCCAAAATCGTCTTAGCGTAACTGATTAAACAGTTAAGCTATGACGACCTTTTGCACGACGGCGAGCTAATACTTGACGACCAGCTTTAGTAGCCATACGAGCACGGAAACCATGAACACGCTTACGCTTTAATTCAGACGGTTGGAATGTACGTTTCATATTGAAACTCCAAAAAATGATCTTTCTATGAAGGTCCGCGATTTTAGTGCTCATTGCTTGAGCTGTCAATGCAAAAGCGGTTTTCTTTTCAAATAAGATCAAAAAAGATAAAGACCTTGGTTTTTCAGAGAACTGAATAAAAAATAGTTCAATTCAAGTTAATCACAAATTAAGTTATTGTTATATAAATATATATAAGTTATAAACAACTCTATCAACAAAGTTATCCACATGTTATCCAGATTTTAAATTTAACCTGTGTTTTTGAATTTAAATTTGAAGCTTTCTGAGTTATCCACAAAAACCAGTGATCTTATAAATAAATTCAAATTTATAAATTTAAATTTATTACTATTAGGGAGCACTTTTTCTATGGATAATCCACTTTTTATTTAATTAAACATAAACTTATATTGTGGATAAAACTGTTTCTATTAATTTTATACTTTGTGGATAACTTTATGATATATTTTATCCACAGCTTGCAGATAAACTTATCCACACTGGGTTTTAAATTTAAATTTATGCATGGTGATTTCTTTTTGCACAGTTTTTGTGGAAATTGCCATGACAGATGTGGATAACTTGGTTAGAATGGCGACCCGCTTTTGGTTGCGGTCATCTTTTTTGAATGAACAATGGAATGAATAGGGGATTCACATGCTTTGGACGGACTGCTTAAATCGCCTGCGACAAGAGCTCTCTGGAAATGTCTTTACAATGTGGATTCGCCCATTGGTTGCAGAAGAGCTGGAAGACAGCTTGCGTTTGTATGCACCTAATCCTTACTGGACGCGTTACATTCAAGAACATCATCTGGAACTGATCACGATTCTGGCAGAGCAATTGTCTGAAGGACGGGTACGCAAGGTCGAAATTTTAGTGGATTCACGTCCAGGGGCAATTTTATCTGCCAGTGAACAACCGGCGACCACGACTGCGGCATTAACCTCGACACCCATGCCGGTGCCGAAACCGAAGAAAGAAAAAGAAGACAGCGGCAAAAATAGCCGTAGACGTCAGTTGAATCCATTGTTTACCTTCTCGTTGTTTGTAGAAGGTCGATCTAACCAGATGGCGGCAGAAACCTGTCGCAAGGTATTGACCCAGCTGGGGGCTTCACAGCACAACCCCTTATTTTTATATGGTCCGACGGGTCTGGGTAAAACCCATTTGATGCAGGCCGTGGGCAATGCATTGTTGCAGGCAAAACCGAATGCACGTGTCATGTACATGACCGCAGAAAGTTTTGTGCAGGACTTTGTCAGCTCGTTGCAACAGGGCAAAGTCGAAGAGTTTAAGAAAAATTGCCGTTCTCTGGATTTATTACTGGTCGATGATATTCACTTGCTGGCCGGTAAAGAGGCCAGTCTGGTCGAGTTTTTCTACACCTTTAACGCACTGCTGGATGAGTCCAAACAGATTATTCTGACTTCAGATCGTTATCCTAAAGAGCTAACCGAACTGGATCCACGTCTGGTTTCACGTTTTTCCTGGGGGTTGTCGGTCGGAGTTGAACCACCAGATATTGAAACCCGAATTGAAATTCTGCTGAAAAAAGCAGAAAGCAACCAGGTTGATTTACCACGTAACTGTGCGCTGTTTATTGCCCAGCAGGTGGTGGCTAACGTGCGTGAGCTGGAAGGTGCGCTGAACAAAGTGGTGGCGATTTCACGTTTTAAAGGCACACCAATTGATCTGGATGTGGTGCGTGAATCTTTAAAAGATGTGCTGGCGATTCGTGCCCGTACCATTAGTACCGAAAATATTCAGCGTGTCGTGAGTGAGTATTTCCGGATTCCGCTGAAAGAACTGGTCGGTCCAAAACGCACCCGGATTTATGCCCGCCCACGTCAACTGGCGATGGGGCTGGCACGTGAATTAACAGGCGACAGTTTTCCGGAAATTGGCATGGCTTTTGGCGGTCGTGATCACAGTACCGTGATGCATGCTTGCGAGAAAGTACAGAGTCTGCGTGAAGAAGATCCGATCTTTAACGAAGACTATAAAAACCTGCAGCGTCTGTTGCAAAGTTGACCTAAATCGCTCAAATTCTATTCTTGCTATGCGGCTGCTTTTGCCGCATAGTAAACCGTCAAAAAAATCACTTTTTCTATATTAATCTTCAGCTTTAGAGGAATGCACCGTGCGTTTAAAAATCGCGAAAGAAAGCTTACTGAATGTTCTCTCACATGTCGTAGGAGCGGTTGAACGTCGCCATACCTTGAATATCCTGTCTAACCTGAAAATTCAGGTGACTGCGCAAGCATTGACCGTGACCGGTTCCGACCTGGAAGTCGAACTGGTGGCGAGTACAGCACTGGCTGAAGGTGCATGTTTACAGGAAGGCGAGACCACAGTTCCTGCACGTAAGCTGATTGATATCTGTAAGTCACTTCCTTCAGCGGCATTGGTGGATTTGCATATTACTGAAGATCAGCGCTGCATCCTTAAATCAGGCAACAGCCGTTTTGTACTGGGTACCTTGCCTGCTGATGATTATCCATTACTGAACACTGAAAACACCCAAGGCACGCAAGTGACGGTGACACAGCGTGAACTTAAACGCCTGTTCGAAAAAACCGCCTTTGCCATGGCAGTTCAGGATGTGCGTTTTTACCTGACCGGTACTTTGCTTGAAATTGATGCCAATCAGCTACGTGCTGTGACCACCGATGGCCACCGCCTAGCACTGTGTGAAACAGCAGCACAATCCACTGCAGCACAGCCGATTCAGGCAATTGTGCCACGTAAGGCCGTTGCAGAATTACAGCGCCTGCTCAGCGTTGAAGATGAGCAATTATCTCTATTGATTGGTCGTGAACTGCTCAATGTGACCATCAATATGCCAAGCCGTGACAAGGAACAGGCGAACATTACCGTGCGTTTCACTACCAAGCTGATTGATGGTAAGTTCCCGGACTACCGCCGTGTGATTCCACGTGGGGGCGACAAAGTCGTGATGATCGCACATGACGTGTTCAAGCAGTCTTTGCAGCGTGTGGCAATTTTAAGTAATGAAAAACTTCGCGGTGTGTTTCTGAACTTCAATGCTGATTCTTTGCAACTTCGTGCCAATAACCCGGAGCAGGATGAAGCGATTGAAGACCTGGCGATTCAATATGCCGATTCACCGCTAGAAATGTCCTTCAATGCGCAGTATCTGATTGAAGTCCTCGGTGTGCTGGATGGCGATGATGTATCAATGACTATGACTGAAGCGAATCAGTCTGTCTTAGTACAAGACCCGGCGCATACTGATCAGACTTATGTCGTCATGCCGATGCGTGTTTAAGCCGCGGCTTCTGATATTCATATAAGACATGCATATTACGCGTTTACATATTGAGCGTGTGCGGAATTTAAAGACGGTTGCTCTCCACGGATTGCAGCCGTTTAATGTTTTTTATGGGCAAAATGGTTCAGGTAAAACCTCGATTTTAGAGGCGATTCATTTACTGGCTGCCGGTCGTTCCTTCCGTACTCATATTCCCAAAAATTATATCCAGCATGGCGCGCAGGATGCGATTGTATTTGCACAGTCTGCGACTGAAAAAATTGGCATGCAAAAAATGGCCAGCGGGGAGCAACTGATCAAGGTCAATGGTGATCTGGTCGCAACCCAGGGACAGCTGGCCAAACTGTTGCCCTTGCAGCTGATTGATCCGCAAAGCACCGATATTATCGATCATGGTGCTAAACCACGACGCCAACTCCTTGACTGGTTAATGTTCCACGTGGAACCAGAGTTTTATCATGCCTGGCAATATTATTCTCGTGCGCTGAAACAGCGAAATAGTCTGCTCAAAAGCAAACGCTTTCTCAGTCTGTCTGATCTGGAACCGTGGAACCAGATGCTGAGTGAATATGGTGAAATCCTGCACTCGCAACGTGTCGGGATTGTGGAACAATGGAAGCCATTTTTTGAAGATGATCTGAAACAGTTATTACCTGAATTGCAAGTCAGTCTGGAATACAGTCCGGGCTTTCATAGTGAAACCGGCCTGCTAAATGATCTGACCAACCAGCATGAAAAAGACTGTGAGCGACGCTATACCGAATATGGCCCACATCGCGCAGATTTGCGTTTAAAGACCCCGATGGGGGATGCTGATGTGATCCTGTCGCGCGGGCAGAAAAAGCTGCTGATGATCGCACTAAAACTGTCGCAAATCGCAATGCTACATTCTTGTAATAAGGAAACTGTGGTATTATTAGATGATGTGACAGCAGAATTAGATTTAACCGCACAACAACGTTTAATTGAGCGATTGAGCCAACTTGGTAGTCAAGTTTTTATTACCACCTTAGACCATGAATCAGTACAAAAGCACTTACATGATTTGTCTATCTCATATCAGTTATTCAGTGTTGAAAACGGTACAGTTCAAGTTGTGCAATAATATTTTTTGAGTTTTACCCATCTTTGGATAGACCTATTTTTCACTAGGGAGAAACCATGAGTTCAGAAGATCAAGCTGCTTCTCAAACAGAACAAACCATTGAAAAGGCTTATGATTCCTCTAGCATCAAGGTATTACGTGGTTTAGACGCAGTACGTAAGCGTCCGGGCATGTACATTGGTGACACAGACGATGGTACAGGCCTGCACCACATGGTGTTCGAAGTAGTCGACAACTCGATTGACGAAGCCTTGGCGGGCCACTGTGATGAAATTATAGTCACCATCCATGAAGATGAATCGGTTTCAGTTTCTGATAATGGTCGTGGTATTCCGACTGACATTCACCCTGAAGAAGGTGTGTCTGCAGCAGAGGTGATTTTAACCATTCTGCATGCCGGTGGTAAGTTCGACGACAACAGTTATAAAGTGTCTGGCGGTCTGCATGGTGTCGGTGTTTCAGTGGTGAATGCGCTGTCTGAAAAACTCGAATTGACCATTCACCGTGCCGGTAAAATTCATGAACAAGAATACCGTCATGGCGATTCTCAATATCCATTAAAAGTAGTGGGCGATACCGATAGAACCGGTACTCGTGTCCGTTTCTGGCCAAGTGCCGAGACGTTCAGTCAGACCATTTTTAATGTTGATATTTTGGCGCGTCGTTTGCGTGAACTGTCGTTCCTGAACGCGGGTGTACGTATTGTGCTGCGTGACGAACGCATTAATGCTGAGCATGTCTTTGATTATGAAGGTGGTCTGTCTGAGTTCGTTAAATATATTAACGAAGGCAAAACTCACCTGAATGATATTTTTCATTTTACTGCTGCGCAGGCTGACAACGGCATTACGGTAGAAGTTGCATTACAGTGGAATGATTCTTATCAGGAAAATGTACGTTGCTTTACCAACAACATCCCGCAAAAGGATGGTGGTACGCATTTGGCCGGTTTCCGTGCTGCGTTGACCCGTGGTTTAAACAACTACATGGACAGCGAAAATATCCTGAAAAAGGAAAAAGTTGCGGTATCGGGTGATGATGCGCGTGAAGGCCTGACTGCCATCGTGTCAGTCAAAGTACCTGATCCAAAATTCTCTTCACAGACCAAAGAAAAACTGGTGTCGAGTGAAGTGAAAACGGCTGTTGAACAGGCCATGAACAAGGCATTTTCTGAATATTTATTGGAAAATCCACAAGCAGCCAAAGCGATTGCTGGCAAGATCATTGATGCAGCACGTGCGCGTGATGCAGCGCGTAAAGCACGTGAAATGACACGTCGTAAGAGTGCGCTGGATATTGCCGGTCTTCCAGGCAAACTGGCCGATTGTCAGGAAAAAGATCCAGCTTTGTCTGAACTGTACCTGGTCGAGGGTGATTCTGCAGGTGGTTCAGCCAAGCAAGGTCGTAACCGTAAAATGCAGGCGATTTTACCACTGAAAGGTAAGATCCTGAATGTGGAACGTGCCCGTTTTGACCGTATGATTTCCTCTGCTGAAGTCGGTACGCTGATTACCGCACTCGGCTGTGGTATTGGTCGTGAGGAATATAATCCGGACAAACTGCGTTATCATAAAATCATCATCATGACCGATGCTGACGTCGATGGTTCACACATCCGTACGCTGCTGTTGACCTTCTTCTTCCGTCAAATGCCAGAACTTGTGGAACGTGGTCATATCTATATTGCCCAGCCACCACTGTACAAGCTGAAAAAAGGCAAGCAGGAACAGTACATCAAGGACAATGATGCACTGGAAACTTACCTAATTTCGAATGCGATTGATGAGCTGGAACTGCATATCAGTGCAGAAGCGCCTGCGATTCGTGGTGAAGCACTGGCAAATGTGATTGCTGATTATCAGACTTCCCAGAAGAGCTTGGCACGTTTGACCCAGCGTTATCCTGCGAGTCTGCTTGATGCACTACTTTCACTGGAAGGTTTTAAGCTGGATCAGCTGGAAGACAAAACCTATGTGGAAACATGGGGTGAGAATCTGCGTGCAGCGATTGAAGCCATTCAGCCAACATTACGTCCAGAATTAATCCTGGAGCGTTTTGAAAAAGAACTGGCAGATGGTCAAAAAACTGCAAGCTGGTTGCCACGTATCACGATCTATGTACATAACTTGCCACATAGCTACCTGTTAGACTCAGTACTGTTAGGTTCAAGTGAATATGCACGTTTATTAAAGAATTCAAAGAGCTGGTTTAGTCTGCTTGAAGATGGTGCATATTTGCAAAAAGGCGATCGCAAGATTCAGGTCAGCAATTTCCATCAGGTTTGGCAACATATCTTGCAGGACTCACGTCGTGGCATGATGATCCAGCGCTATAAAGGTCTGGGCGAGATGAATGCGGAACAGTTGTGGGAAACCACCATGGATCCAGACAACCGTAACATGCTGCAAGTGACAGTTACCGATGCGATTGAAGCGGATCGTATGTTCTCTTGCTTGATGGGCGATGACGTAGAACCACGTCGTGCTTTCATTGAAGAAAATGCCTTGAATGCAGATATTGATGCATAACCCTTCAGGATAAAATCAGATATAAAAAAGCGCCTTTCGAGGCGCTTTTTTTAGACCAATTTTTTTACTCATATCCTGTGAGCTAGGCAAAATAAAGTAATTTTGGACCGATTTTTAGATATGGAACGGGTTCATTTAGGTTTTAAAAAGCCAAGTTGAGTAAGCCAAATCGACTCTAAGAAAGGGTTTATGTATAGAGATTACCAACTCGGGAGAATACCTGAAATCTGGAGTGAATCTATCGTTATAAAAATGATCTGCATCAGAACTTCTAAAATAATTTTTGAATAGGAAAGTGAGGTAGAAAGACGTTCTTTATACGATGAGAAGTTTGCATGCAGTTAACGACACTAGGTGAAAACTGGATCAGTCAAAGTGGTATTTAAAGATGCGTGTAATAAAAACAGATCGAATACTTTAGGTGGATGCGACTAAAAAATAATAAATCGCCTATTCAGAAGATCCAATATCTCAAAAATAAATAAAAAGCTGCTAAAACTAAATTTTAAATTTTCAATAGCTTATAAGAAACTTGGTCTAATACGCTAAATAATACGTGAATAATATTGCTTCAAGCATCTAGAAAGCCTGATCAGAGATGTGGATAACTCTAAAGTTATCCATAATTTTTATGTGAATAAGATAGTATTTTTCCGCAAGCTTTAATCCACGTATTAATTCTTTATTTTAAATTCAAATTTAAACCCTCTTGGCTTGTGGATAAATGGTTTTAAATTTAAAATAGCATTTTAAATTTAAAAGGGATTTGGCGATATATTGCTAGTATGACCAGACTATTCCTTGGATTGGTTTTAAAATAAAAAAATTATTATAAATTATATGCTTGAAAATATAGTGTAGTTTCTCTAATCATTGGCGTGGAACATATTTTTAATTAAAAATTCAGGATGTAGCTAAACTACATAATTAATTTAACAATCAAGTGAACTTTCATTTTTATTTCAGAATCATACTTTTATCGATTTTTGCTTAACTTTTTTATTTCTCATTTTTGAGTTATTTCTTGATTTCATTATTGAAAATCGGGAACTTCTTTCATTACTCAATAGAAAAGAGGGAGGGGGTTGCTGAAATCTTATTGCTTAAAACAGGAAAAGGAGAATTGATAAAATGACAATGAAAAATAAAAAAGCGCCTGACGACGCTTTTTTTTTAATCATATTTATGGCGTTAGAATGACTTTACGGCAGTCTTCTTCCTTTTTATCAAAAATACGGTAACCTTCCGCAGCATCTTCCAGTTTCATGCGATGGGTAATAATCAGATCTGGAGACAGATCTCCATTTTCAATATGTTCTAGCAACTGCGGCAAGTAGTTATGTACATGGGTTTGCCCCATTTTAAAGGTTAAACCTTTGTCAAAGGCATCACCAAACAGGAAGCCATGAATTGGACCGGCATAAACTCCAGGTACACTCACCACACCGCCGCGGCGGACCGCTGCAATACATTGTCTTAGCGCTGAACCACTCGAACCTTCTAATTTCAGGTTGGTCATTACGGTTTCCAGCATGCTGCCTTTGGCTTCAAAACCGACCGCATCAATGACGGCATCGACTCCACGATAACCCGTGGTATTTTGAATAATAAATTCAGCGGCATCGACTTCATCAAAATTGACCGGAATCACCCCATAGGTTTGATGTGCGAAACGCAAACGGTAAGGATGGTGATCGACCATAAAGATCTGCTCGGCACCGAGCATCCGTGCGCAGGCAGCAGCCAGAAGACCGACCGGGCCAGCGCCATAAATGGCGACACTGGAACCTCGACCGACTTGGGCATTGTTTACTGCTTGCCACGCGGTTGGCAGAATATCGGTCAGGAATAATACTTTTTCATCAGGCAGGGAACCTGGTACTTTAAATGGTCCGACATTGCCCTTGGGAATCCGCACATATTCGGCCTGACCACCCGGTATACCCCCATACAGATGGCTAAAGCCAAATAAAGCTGCACCTGGTGGAATCTGTTTTTTATTGAGAATTGCACCACGGCCAGTATTGGTATTTTCACAGGCAGCCATGAGTTCATGTTCACAGAAAAAACAGTGACCGCATGCAATCACAAAGGGAATAATCACCCGGTCACCTTTTTTGACTTCGGTTACTTCAGGGCCGACTTCTTCTACAATTCCCATAAATTCATGGCCGAAAATATCACCGTCTTCAGTAGCTGGGATTTTGCCCCGGTATAAATGCAGATCTGAGCCACAGATGGCGGTGGCTGTCACCCTTAAAATAACGTCATCTGGTTCCTGAATCACTGGATCTGGAACGGATTCAACTCGTACATCCCGAGCACCATGATAGGTAAGAGCACGCATGCGGATTTCCTCTCTCTAGTTCAACATTAAACAGACTCGTAGCAAGGCTGCCAAAAATTAAAAAACACTTGTATTAGAGCCTTAGGAGGAAACAGTGTGCTGTAAATTAATGTATGAAATAAGGCATTCAACTGTTTAAAAAATAAACTTATATAGGGTTTACGTAATTCGTGACCTTATGTGTCGAATGAATAGAAAAGAACGGGATTAAAGAAACATCTAGACGTAAATGAAAAAATATAAAGATGAAAAGGTAAGAGAAAATATTAAAAATAGTGAATAAAAAAGAGATGAGCAACGCTGGTTACTCATCTTTCTTATCTTGAATCTTACTAAAAGGGATTTAGAACGACTGTTCCAGACTTTCCAGTTCCATCATCAGTTCCAGCATCTGTTCTTCGGCTGTTTCCAGTTTGGCTTTTAGCTCGGTTTGCTCATTCATCAGTTTCAGCAAATCATTTTTACGTGATGCTTCGTATAAAGCACTGTCACCCAGCAGGTTTTCAATTTCAATCAGTCGCGGCTGTAGTTTGGCCATCTGTGCTTCGCATTTTTCAATATTCTTGCGAATCGGACGACTTAGTTCCCGCTGGCGAGCAGCTTCCTTACGTTGTGCTTCCTTGTCCAGTTTGGAAATAGTCGGTTTGACTTCAACTTGGGATTTCACCGGTTCTGCTGGCTTTTGCCCATTTTTAATCATCTCAATACGGGCTTGGCGTAACCAGTCAGCATAGGCAGTAAGATCACCATCAAACTCACGGCATTGACCATTATGTACCAGTAGCAGTTCATCACAGACGCTGGCGATGAGCTGACGTTCATGCGAAACTAGAACTACCGCGCCCTGAAAATCTTGTAAAGCCATAGTCAGTGCATGACGCATATCCAGGTCTAAATGGTTGGTCGGCTCATCCAGAATCAGTACATTCGGACGCTGCCAAACAATCAGTGCTAGGGCCAAACGTGCACGTTCACCGCCTGAGAAGCTTTCGCTTGGCGTATCCATACGTTCGCCACTAAAACCGAAACTACCCAAGAAGGAGCGTAGACTGGCTTCACTGATTTTTTTATCTGCGATACGTGCCAGCTGTAACATTGGGCTGGCATTACCATCCAGTGCATCCATTTGATGCTGGGCAAAATAACCAATATTCAGTAGCTCTGAATCTTTACGCAGGCCCTGAATCAGTTTCAGGTCACCGACCAGCGATTTAATCAGCGTGGATTTACCTGCACCATTCATCCCAAGCAAACCGATCCGGCTGTTGGGCGTGATCTGTAAATTTACATTGGTAATAATCAGCTTGTCGCCATAACCAATATCGGCATGTTCCAGTTGCAATAACGGCGAACTCATTTTGGTCGGTTCGCGGAAACTGAAAGTAAATGGTGTATCGACATGGGCAGCAGATAGTTCCTGCATACGTTCCAGCTGTTTGATCCGGCTCTGTGCCTGTTTGGCTTTGGTCGCTTGTGCTTTAAAACGGTCAATATATTTTTGCAGATGCGCGCGGGTTTCCAGCTGCTTTTCATACGCCTGTTGCTGCTGCGCTAAACGCTCACTACGGGTGCGCTCAAAAGTCGAATAGTTACCGGTATATAAAATCAGTTCCTGATTTTCGATATGTAAAATGTGATCGGTAATCGCATCGAGGAAGTCCCGGTCATGCGAAATCAGTACCAGCGTACCTTCATAGGCTTTCAGCCAGTCTTCGAGCCAGAGAATTGCGTCCAGGTCCAGATGGTTGGTTGGTTCATCGAGGAGCAGTAAGTCTGATCGGCTCATCAGGGTACGTGCCAGATTCAAACGCATACGCCAGCCACCGGAAAAACTTGAAACATCCAGCTGTGATTGATGTTCAAAGAAGCCCAGACCCGCCATCAGCTGCGAGGCTTTGGCAGGAGCAGAATAACCTGAAATTTCATCAAAACGGCCATATAAATGAGCCAGTTCTGCATCATCCAGTTGATCCGGTTGATCGAGTTTCTGCTGAATATCCCAGTATTCTTCATCGCCCGACAAGACGAAATCAATGGCTTTCATATTCAGTGCTTTGATTTCCTGAGCCATATGCGCTACGGTCCATACCGCAGGTCGGGTCAGCGAACCGGTGTCCGATTCCATGCCGCCGAGCAAGGCTGAAAACAGGGTTGATTTTCCAGCACCATTGACACCGGTTAGGCCAATTTTCCATCCTGGGTGTAACTGCATCGACGCTTTTTGAAATAAAACACGTCCACCGCGACGTATAGATAACTGGTCTAACTGAATCATTGAGAAATCAAAGCTAAGAAATAAGATGCGCCTATTCTAAAGGAAAGCCCTGTGAAAATGAAAAATCTTACCGTTTTTGCTGAAATGAGTGTGCTTTTCACCTCTGTCAATTGATCTAGGGTGGACGCATAAGTTGAGTAAAAGCTCTATTTTATGCATGAACAGTGGTTTATAGTTCAGGCTGATGGAGCAAAAAATACCATAGAGTCAAATAAAAATGAAAAAGGGATATTTAATTTTGTCGGCACTGGGTCTTTTAGTGTCGACTTCAACTCAAGCCAGAGTGAATGTCTGTGTTTTTGATTTGCTGGGGAAATCTGGTGAGTCTTACAAGCTGCTGGAGGAATGGGCAATGGCAGCAAAAGGCTGGGGTGCCGAAATTCAGCTAAACGCCTATCAGGATGAAGCCAAGGTCGATCAGGATGTCAAAGCAGGAAAATGTGATGCTTTCTATATGACTTCGATGCGTGCCCGCGCCTATAATAAATTTGCCGGATCGATTGATGCGATTGGCGGCGTGCCGAATAATGACATTGCCATGAAAGCCATCAGCTATGTACTGGATAAACGCAATAGCAAACGCCTGATCACCCAGATTGGCAAAGAAAAATTCGAAGTGGCGGGTATTGGTCAGATTGGCCCAGCCTATATTTTTGTTCGTGATCGTACTCTAAATAAACTGGAACAGGTCAAAGGCAAGAAATTTGCCGTGCTGCATTATGACTATGCGCAAAAAATCATGGTCGACCGGATTGAAGCCGTACCGGTCATGTCAGAAATTTCCAATTTTATTCGTAAGTTTAATCAGGGCGAAGTGGATATTGTCGCTGCACCGGCTTATGCATTTAAACCACTGGAATTACAGAAAGGACTAGGCCGTCAAGGCGCAATGATTAATTTTCCGGTAATTAATGTCACTGCCGATCTGATTATTCGTCAGGAAAAGTTCCCGGCAAGCTTTGCCGCACAATCCCGAAACTGGTTTGTAAAACAGTTACCGCGCAGCTTTGCCATGGTCAAGCGCATGGAAGCTGAGATTCCAAGCAAATATATTTTGAATCTAAGCCGTGAAGACCGCGTGGCCTATCAAAAGATTTTGCGTGATGGGCGGATCGATTTAACCCGGCAGGGGATTTATGATCAGGGCATGATGAATGTATTGAAACGCGCGCGTTGTACAGTTGAACGAACCAATTTTGAGTGTTCGATTGGTGGTGAATAAATCTGAAATCATGTATATCTTTGTAACTATATCTGGGTAAATGTAATTATAAGAAAGCAGTTTTAAATATTAAGATATTGATATTTAAATATATATTTAAAAATAATCTATGCAAATAATACTGATTTATCTTTATAGGCCAAAATGCCGGTTTTAAATGGAGTAAATGCTCTATTTTTTTTAATTAAACTTGCTTAATATTTGTCCCGTGTATGGACACTCAGCGAATAACAAGATTTCAAAGGATAACTACAATGAAAAAAACACTCTTATCATTGGCTGCATTCTCTGCATTTGGTTTTGCAAGTGCGGCGCATGCAGAAAAAGTCGATATCTGTGTGTTTGACTTACTGGGTAAATCCGGTGAGTCTTTCCAGATGGCGCAAGAATGGGCACTGGCTGCAAAAGGCTGGGGCGCAGAAATCAATCTGATTGCCCGTCAGGATGAAGCGGTTGCCGACAATGACTTCAAGGCCGGTAAATGTGATGGTGTGTTTATGACAGCCATGCGTGCCCGTCAATACAATAAATTTGCCGGTTCTATTGATGCACTGGGCGGTGCACCAAGTAATGCCATTGCCCAGCGTGCGATCAGTTTTGCTCTGGACAAACGTAATGCAGCGAAAATGGTCAGTAATATGGGCGGCAAAAAATACGAAATTGCCGGTATTTCACCGTTGGGTTCAGCATTTATTTTTGTTCGTGACAAGAATATCAATTCGATTGAAAAAGCCGCAGGGAAGAAATTCGCCGTACTCGGCTATGACGATGCCCAGAAAATCATGGTACAGCGCGTCGGTGCGCAGGCAGTGATCTCCGATGTTTCTAACTTTGTCGCCAAATTTAACAATGGTCAGGTGGATATGGTCGGTGCACCTGCTTATGCCTACAAGCCATTAGAAATCTATAAAGGTCTGGGTAACAACGGCGCAATGTTTAATTTCCCAGTGCTGCATGTCACCTCTGATTTTGTGATTCGTCCGGAAAAATTCCCCGCAGGTTTTGGACAGAAATCGCGTGACTGGTTTATCAAAAACCTGCCAAAGAGCATGGGGATGATCAGCCGTCTGGAAGCGGGTATTCCGTCGAAATATAAAATGAATCTGAGCGCTGAAGATAAAACCAAGTATCAGAAAATGTTACGTGATGGCCGGATGGATATGACCAAACGCGGAATCTATGATGCCAGCATGATGTCGGTCTTAAAACGTGCACGCTGTTCTGTCGATAAGGCCAACTTTGAATGTTCAACTGCTGGCGAATAATCTGATTTTTAAAGAAAAAAGCTTAGATTGATCTAGGCTTTTTTTATGGCTGAACCAGGTCAGATCTGCCATTGTGCAGCGAATAAAATAGCTTAAGCTTGAGCTAAATATTAAATTCGCATGTTTTATATAAAAAACAATCACATGTGACTAAAAGTGCAATAACAAAAACAAGCGATAAGGAAATGAGGATGATGCATAGAGGATGGAAAGCACTGGCATTGGCTACGGCGACACTGACTGCTTCAGGTCTGGCACAAGCCAAACAGGTGATTTGCGTATTTGATCTGGTCGGTAAAAATGGTGATGTCTATAGTGTGATGAAAGACTATCAGTTGGTGGCCAAAAACTGGGGTGCAGATATCGAACTGCGAGTGAACACCAATGAAGCCGTAGTTGCAGAAGATTTTAAAGCTGGAAAATGTGACGGCATTAGTGTGACCGGGATGCGTGGCCGTCAGTTTAATAATTTTACTGGTTCACTTGATGCCATTGGCGCAATTCCAGATCTGAATCTGGCAGTTAAAGTGATGCAGGGACTGACCAGTCCAACCTTTGCCAAACATATGCTGCAAGGCAAATATGAAGTGGTCGGTGTCATTCCTGTAGGTGATGCTTTTCTGTTAGTGAACGACCGCAGTATTAATACCGTTGCCAAAGCAGCCGGTAAAAAAATTGCCGTACTTGATTATGATGAAGCACAAAAAATCATGGTTCAGCAGATCGGTGCACAAGCGGTGAGTGCCGATGTCACCAATTTTGGTGCCAAGTTTAACAATGGCCAGGTGGATATTATTGGTGCACCAGCAGCAGTATTTAAACCGCTGGAATTACATAAAGGTCTGGGTAGCAAAGGCGCGATTGTGAATTATCCGGTGTTGCAGGTCACTGGTAATATCATTATCCGTCCAGATAAATTTCCGGCAGGTTATGGACAAAAATCACGTGAATGGGTGAGAAGTCAGTTACCGCGTGCCTTTGGTATTTTGGGGAAAATGAAAGCGGACATTCCAGCAAAATACTGGATGGATATTCCTGCTGCAGACAAACCGGGTTACCAGAAAATGATGCGGGATTCCCGAATTGACCTGACCAAACGCGGTGTTTATGACAAACGTATGATGAAATTGTTATGGCAATTCCGCTGCAAACAGAACCCGAAAAACTTTGAATGTGCCTTACAGGATGAGAACTACAAATAATCCTGATAAAATTACTCTGATTTGACTTTTAATCTGTAGAGACTGACCATATATTGAGTGTGCTATACTTAAACGTGGTCTTTTCTTTTTAAAGACATTCCATTCAACAGAGGAATCCGCCATGAATGCCCAAGCGCTTGTGCTCACCGACAATGCCGCAAATAAAGTACGCCAGTTGCGTGACAGTGAAGGTAACCAAGACTTAATGCTCCGTGTCTATGTGACCGGTGGCGGCTGTTCAGGTTTCTCTTATGGCTTTAATTTTGCAGAAAGCCAGAATGAAGATGATGCAGAATTTGCCAATGGCGATGTTAAAGTCCTGGTCGATTCATTGAGTTATCAATATCTGGTCGGTTCGGTGGTAGATTATTTAGAAGGTCTGGAAGGTTCACGTTTTGTGGTACAAAACCCGAATGCGACCACGACCTGTGGTTGTGGATCTTCATTCTCGATCTAAATCCATGCACAAAAAAAAAGTCCTCTCAATGAGGACTTTTTTATATCTGGAAGAACGTTTAGCTATCCAGTTTTACCGCTTCAAGCAGGTCAAAGATCACGGTAGTGACATCCTGACTCAACTCGCGGTTATTGAAAATTTCATAGGCGCTAATGGTAATGTCGGTATCGCTTGGCAACAGACGCTGTTCTTCTTCGATCAGGTCATTGATCGGTAATAAGGTCTGTTTGATTTCCAGATGCAGAATATCTTTATATTCCAGATTTTCATCGTCGAGTTCAATCAGTTGTTCATTGAAATAAGGCAGCAAAATCGAATGAAGATAGGGTTGGATGTCCTCGATATCAAAGATTTCGATATCACGGGTTTCATCAATCGTACTAATGTGGTCATTTACTTCAATTAAAATATGGTAGTAACTCACACGAATCTCCAAAGATGGCCTGAACAATGTAGCCAATCACAATAACATGAAATCAGAATAGAGTGTTTTTTATAATACTTATACACTTAAATTAATTAGGGAATTCAAGCTGATCACTTAACGGTTATAAAGCAAGGTCTTGTCTGCAGGTCGCAGCTGGAAGTGTTGCAGATTCTGTTTACCCAGCACCGGATACATCAGTGCTTCCGGGTCATTATGGTGATACAGCCCCAAGGCATGTCCGAGTTCATGTGCCAGAGTCAGACGGAGATCATCTTCTGCATCAAACTGATAGACATGAATTTGATCACCCATAAACACGCCTTTATGAAATTCGCGGGCAGGGAAACGCTGTTGGGCTTGAATGATATTCTGCTGATGGTTTTGCAGACCATGTTGATGCATGGAAACATTCATATTAAAGGAACTTTGCTGTTCCTGAAGGTACTGAAGTTCCCGTTGAAAACTTTCCGATTTGCGCTGTAAAGCCAAAACCTCATATTCAATCTGCTCATGTTCATAAGCAGATAAATTTGGCTGACGGCGTCGTTGCTGTAAGGCCTGAAATTCACTATTCATCTGATCTCTTTGCTGGATCAGGCGTTGCTGCTGACTTTCCAGATGCTGATGGGATGCTTCCAGATTTTTGACCTGACGTTGATACTTGGCGTCATCTGCCAGCAACTGTTTTTCGACTTTCTTCAAGGCATCATAGTCTTGCTGGCGTTGATCATAGATCAGGTGAATACTCAGCCTGGCATTTTCATCATAGACCATCAAATCATCACGATTGCTTCCCTGATGCCAGATTTCGATCGCTTCCTTGCTCAGTTGAATGACTTGATCTTTACTTAGTCCAAAGCCTGAATCGACCTGATCAATTCGGAAACGTAAGCGTGTATCGAAAGGATGCGTCAAGCGATAAGCCAGCGAGTTATAGCGCAGTTGAGGATGGGTTTGGGCCTGCATATGTAGATAGGCAGACATGATCAATCCCACTACGAGCAGACAGAGCAGAAGACGCATATTTTTTATTTAAATGTCTATTTTTTAAAAATATAGCTTAATTTTAATGCCTTTCCCATGCTTATTTGCATCATCCTTCAGCTTTTGGATAAAGCCCTAATTCGGCCAAAGCCTGCTGCAAAATTTCAAGGCGGATCGCCGGATCTATACCATTTTGCATCTGCATATTGAGTGAAAATGCCACGATTTCAGCCTGCGGTGTTTCAACCCAGCCGGTGAGCCAGCCGACTTGCGGTTCCACATCCATGCCCCAACCGGATTTGACATATAGTCGATAAGCTTTCCGCTCCTGTAAAAATAACATGGCTTTGACTTGTTGCTGGACTTGAGGATCAAAGGCCAGTTGCTCTCGGGCCAACGCAGAAACAAATTGGACTTCCTGTTTTGGAGTAACTTTCAAAGGGCCTACCAGCCAGAAGTTATCGACCTGTTGACCAATCTGCTGATTACCAAATTGGATGCGTTGTACTTCCTGTTGCATCAATTCAAGGCCAATGCGACGTGCCAGTTCCTGATACACGGGTACAGCAGAAGCTTGCATGGCTTCGCCGAGAGTCATGTCTTTTTCCCAGGCTGCAAAACTGCGTTTCTTGCCATCCCATTTAAAAATTTCATTGGTTGTGGCTTTGCCATGTTGCAGGCCAATCAGGGCATTGAGCATTTTAAAAGTAGAGGCGGGAACATATTCGGTATCTGCACGGCTTAAATCATTACCATAAACCTGTATCTGTTGACCACGCTGAATCACTAGAACACCCGCGCTTTGCGCCTGATCAAATAATTGGGCAATGGCTTGAGTCGATTGAGTCGAAGTGCTTTGAGATAGGAGAGATGAAACGGGCAGGCTACACGCTGTCAGGCCCAAGCAACTAAGTAAAGGCAGCAAAATCAGAATTCTCATGGGTTCAGGGTATTTTAATGTTGGATTTAACTTAAACAGCTTTTCCTGAAAATACGATCAAATTTTAGTAATTTTTATTTTATTCTTTTAAGTCGAGACATAAAAAAACCGCGCTTTCGCGCGGTTTTTTCAGTTAAAGCGACAAATTATTTTTTGTCATCTTTTACTTCAGTGAACTCAGCATCTACAACGCCGTCATCCACTTTTTGAGCTTGACCTTCGCCGCCTTGGAATGCGTTTGGATCAAAACCTTGCGCACCGCCTTGGCCTTGAGCTGCTTCATATGCACGTTGTGTAATTGGCATGATGATGTTTTGCAGCGCTTCAGTTTTCGCTTTGATGTCTTCAACGTCATTTTCTTTAGTTGCAGCTTCAAGCTCAGAAACCGCAGTTTCGATTGCAGTTTTTTCGTCTGCAGTCACTTGCTCGCCAAGATCTTTCACTGCTTTTTGTGAAGAAGCAACTAAAGCATCCGCTTCGTTACGAGCTTTTGCAAGCTCTTCAAACTTACGGTCTTCTTCAGCATTCGCTTCAGCATCTTTGATCATTGCTTCGATTTCAGCATCAGACAAACCTGAGTTTGCTTTAATCTGGATCGATTGCTCTTTACCAGTGCTCTTGTCTTTCGCAGATACTTTCAAGATACCATCAGCGTTGATGTCGAAAGATACTTCAATTTGTGGCACACCACGTGGCGCAGGTGGAATGTCGCCTAACTGGAAGTTACCTAACAGTTTGTTTTGCTGCGCCATTTTACGTTCACCTTGATAAACTGAAATGTCTACAGCAGGCTGGTTGTCCGCAGCAGTTGAGAACACTTGAGATTTCTTCGCAGGAATCGTGGTGTTTTTCTCGATGATTGCAGTCAACACGCCACCCATGGTTTCAATACCAAGTGTCAACGGAGTTACGTCAAGTAAAAGTACGTCAGTTTTGTCACCTGAAAGTACCGCACCTTGAATCGCAGCACCCATTGCGACTGCTTCATCAGGGTTTACGTCTTTACGTGGCTCTTTACCGAAGAATTCTTGAACCTTCTGTTGAACCATTGGCATACGAGACTGACCACCCACCAGGATTACGTCAGAGATGTCAGAAGTCGAAAGACCTGCATCTTTAAGCGCAATACGGCAAGGTTCAATCGTACGAGCAACCAGGTCAGCAACTAGACCTTCAAGTTTTGCACGTGTTACGTTGATCACTAAGTGTTTAGGACCAGTCGCATCAGCAGTGATGTATGGAAGGTTGATTTCAGTTGCGTTTGAAGATGAAAGTTCGATCTTCGCTTTCTCAGCAGCTTCTTTTAAACGCTGTAACGCCAGTGGATCTTGTTTCAGGTTAAAGTTTTGTTCTTTCTTGAACTCTTCAACCAGGAACTCGATTAACGCGTTATCGAAGTCTTCACCACCTAGGAATGTATCACCGTTAGTCGACAATACTTCGATTTGCTGGTCGCCATCAAGGTCAGCAATTTCAATGATTGAAACGTCGAAAGTACCACCACCCAAGTCGTAAACCGCGATTTTACGGTCGCCTTCTTTTTTGTCCATACCGAACGCAAGTGCAGCAGCAGTTGGCTCGTTGATGATACGTTTAACTTCTAGACCTGCAATTTTACCTGCATCTTTAGTTGCTTGACGCTGTGCATCGTTGAAGTAAGCAGGAACAGTAATAACAGCTTCAGTTACGGTTTCGCCCAGGTAATCTTCAGCAGTTTTCTTCATCTTTTTCAAGATTTCAGCAGAAACCTGTTGTGGCGCCAATTTTTTGTCGTTGACATCAACCCAAGCATCACCGTTGTCAGCTTTGATGATTTTGTAAGGAACCAGACCGATATCTTTTTGTACCGCTTGGTCTTCATAACGACGACCGATCAAACGTTTGATCGCGAACAATGTATTTTTCGGATTCGTTACTGCTTGACGCTTTGCAGATTGACCTACCAGAATTTCGCCATCTTTATAGGCAATAATAGATGGAGTGGTACGCGCGCCTTCAGCGTTTTCGATTACTTTAACTTTGTCGCCTTCAAGTACTGCAACACATGAGTTTGTAGTACCTAAGTCAATACCAATGATTTTAGCCATTTGGATGTTTCCTCTAAAATTTTTTTGTGATTTACACTTGTTATCCGATATGAGAGCCGTTCGATTTTTTTCAAGTAAAATTTTTGAAAAATTTCACAAACTCCCGAATTTATTTGGCTTAAGCGCCGACCATCACCATGGCAGGACGCAATAAGCGACTGTTAAGCGTGTAGCCTTTTTGCAAAACAGTCCCAATTTCATTTGCTTTGGCATTTGGATCAATCCCGACTGCCTGATGCAGGTCAGCATTGAAACCGTTGTTGGTATCCACTGCCACAACCCCAAATTTCTCCAAGGTATGCAATAAAGATTTAAGGGTCAGTTCAACACCTTCACGCAATGGTGTTTGCTCTTCACCTGCAGCCACAATGGCACGTTCCAGATTGTCGACTGTTTCTAGAAGCTCTTTAGAGAACTTTTCCAGAACTGTATCTTTATGCTTTTCAGATTCACGCTGAATACGTTCAACACTTTTTTGTGCTTCATAGACTGCATTGGCGGTACGGGCTTTTTCTAACTTCAAGTCACCTTCAAGCTGCGCAATCTGCTCTTGTAAAGACTCAACGGAAACTTCAGCCTGCTCGGTTTCAGCTTGAGTTTGCGCTGTATCTTGTTCCGCTTGCTCTTGCTCAAGTTGTTGAGCTTGCTCGTTTTGCTCAGTCGCCATTGATTTACTCCGTTTAAATGGGTTCTTAAACATGTACAGTCCTTAGGCCTCAGTGTTCACTGCGTTTATGCTGAACTGCCATGGTTGTGAAGTTCTTGATTACCTAAAGAAATCGGGGCAGGGTGTAAAAATTCAAGCGTCGACCCAGATTAAATTTAAGATTTATGCAAAATACTGAATCCAGCGGACAGTAGAACGAGCTATTCAGAACATAACAGCAGGATGGGATGAGAATAAAATATACGGGCATCAGCAGCGATGAATCCGGATTTTGAGCTGAATAGATTTAATTCGCAAATAAATCCAAGAATTAATTATTTGAAAATCAATATAAAAAATGAATAATCGTATTTTTGAATCGAATTGATAATTTTAATCCGTTTTAAGTGTTGATAAAAAAATTACATCATACTTCTATTAACAGCGACCTTGTTCAGAGAAGAGAGCCGAACCAGGTTGCTGTTACCCTATTTTAAAGTTGCTTTTTTCAAGCTGAGCATCCCCGAGACTCAGCTTTTTTTTGCCTGTTTATTTATTAGATATAAAAACGATTAATATCTAAGCAATAAAGTCTTTCACAATAAATGAACTTTTGATTAATATTTATTCCAGATTCTATCGCTGTAGTTTCTTCTTATTTTGAAATGTGTTTTCGTGGCTTATCCTGTTCTCTAGATAAGCCTTTTTTTTGCCCAGAATTTACCTTTTTTGAATTTGTTTGAATGAGTTGTCTCTATTTTAGCGGTTTGTAAGATAAAACTTACAGTTTAGCGGGTGAATATCGGCTTCATGAGAGCAAGTTGATCCGATAGGATAACTTATATAGAGAACAGGATGTTCTGGTTGAATTGCTGAGAAGCATAGGCGAAGTGGAAGTTCGTTTAACATAACCCTCTGCAAAAGCCCTAAAGAAATTTTCTTTAGGGCTTTTGTCTATCTGGCAATTATCTTTTTTCATTTAAAAAGCCCAGTCTGGGCTTTTAGTGGAGAGGGTGATTCAAGTCTTAATCACGACGATCGCGTGAACGTTGTTCCTGATGGCGTCGGTTGTTATTCCAGCGTTGATTAGAACGGTTTTGCTGGACTTTTTTACTGCGTTGATCTTTTACACGTTTACGCTCCAGATCCTGACGACGTTTACGTTCTGCCTCTGCCTGTTTTTGCCGTTGCGTCATGATATTTTTACGTTGCTGTTCATGGCGCTGTCGTTCCAGTTGGCTTTTACGTCGATCCAGCTCTAACTGTCTTTTACGATCCTGCTCCCAATTGCGACGTTGTAATTCCTGTTTACGTCGATCCAGTTCAATACGTTTGCGTTGCTGTTCATATTCCCAGCGTTGCCGCTCATAGCGACGATCTTGTTCATAACGCCGGTCCAGTTCATAGCGACGGTCATAACGCTGATCATAGCGGCCATCATAATAGCCACCATCTCCAGGAAATGCGACGCAGCCTACAGCTAAAAATGCAGTCGCCAAAGACAAAGCTATAATTTTACTAGCCATAGGCATCCTCCAGATTTGTAATAAAAAATATACTTAAGCTCGCAAAAGTACGTCAAAAATAACCTTTAAACGATCAATGACATCTTTTATAAATGAGGGTAACGTATCGAGTAGAAGCTATATGTACATTGATATTAAGACTTATATAAGAATATGGTCACTGAAACGCTAATCGTGTAGAAACTATGAAGAATTAAGAGAATAAGGACTAAAAATAATGACTGTGAATCCTCCGGTTCTGAAAAGTGTGATGGAAAAGGGACAAGGGACGGCAGCGCGTATGCTGGACCGCTTACCTGGCATTGCACAGGAAGCATTAGTTAAGGCTCTGGATTATCCTCATGTTTATCCTGATTTAGATCCATTGGTTAAATGCCTGATGGCCATCCAGATAAAACAGGGGCATAGCAGTTTTATCAGTGAGGATCTGGCTCATTCGCGCACATTGTTTGATGCACGCATGAAAGCGATCGCGGCTAAACCAACTACTGTCAAAGTCATCGAAGAGCTGCGCCTGCCTTTGCAAAGTGGCAGCATCTTTGCCCGGCATTATCATCCAGCTCCACAAAAGAAGTTGCCGATGGTGATTTTTTATCATGGCGGTGCATTTATGGTGGGCGGTCTGGACAGCCATGATGAATTCTGTCGCTTGCTGGCAGTACATGCCAAAGTGCAGGTGCTAAGCGTGGCTTATCCGCTGACGCCAGAATTTAGCCCCTTGCAGATGGTACAGGTTTGTGAAGATGCCTTGGCTTGGGCACATCAGCATAGTAAGCAACTAAAAATCTATAAAAATCGTATTGCCGTAGCAGGGGACAGTGCGGGCGGAAATCTGGCTACTGTGGTGGCACAGCGCAGTGCAGGTAAATCTTATGCCGCACGAGCACAGCTTTTGCTTTATCCGGCGGTCGACTTTAAAAGTCGCCATCCTTCTTTTTATGCCTATAAAGATGGACTGGTACTTTCGGAACAGGATATTGATCTGGTGACCTTAATGTATGCCCAAACCCATCAGATTGAACTGGATGATCCGCTGATTTCACCCACCTATGGTGAATTGCAAAACTTGCCGCCAAGTTATGTGATTACTGCACGTCATGATGTCCTGCATGATGAAGGTTCAATCTATGCACATAAACTACGTCAGAATGGCGTGAGTGTTCATTATCATGAATATACCGATCAGGCACATGGTTTTATTAACCTGACGCCGATCTCCCGCCGTGCCAAAAAATATGTGATTGAGATCAGCAAAAATTTCCGCAAATTTTGGGACAAAAATAGTTAAATCCAAGGCATGAATGTAAAAAGGTGTTTCTCATGAAACACCTTTTTTGTAGATAGGTTTTTATCAGTTCTTATACTTTGCTGCTGATCTGCGCTTCAGGAAAGATCAGATTGAATTTGGGGACATAAAAGCTTTGCAGCAATTTGGCTTTGGAAAAATCTGGAAATATATTTTCGGCATCTTGCCATTCTACTTGCGAGAGTTTGGAGAGGTGACCGCGGAACTGTGGACTAAACTGAAAACGCTGCCCTTTCCAGGCTTGCTGGATTTTCAACATAGACGCTGGAATATGATGACTATTAATGTAGAACTGGCGTGCAGATTTAGTTTTCTTCAGCCGAATCGTCATATGCTGGTTTTGATGCTGAATCTGACACAGCACTTCCTGATCCTTTTCCTGCCATTCAAATTGCGCATGTTCTTTGGGAATGCCCCATAAATGCTGACCGTGTACCACAGACTCATAGGTAGACACATAAATTTTAGGAATCGAGCTGAGGCGCCGTTTACTAATTAAAGGATGATCTAGAATCAGTAACTCATCATAAGGGCCAATCGGCGAGGTGTGATAACGCACCAACAAGACTTGGACCATACGACCCAGCGGAGAAGGTGCGATCCGGAATTGTTTTGCTTGCTCGATAAAGCTTGGGGTCAACCAATAATTCAGAATAAAACTCTCACCCTGCAAACGCCAAGGTGGAAACTGGTGGATATTTTGCTCCTGTAATAATGCATGCTTCATTCTTATTCTCTTGTCTTTAGTCGGCAGGTCACTGCATTATGAGTTATAAAAGATTAATATATAGTCATTCACAACCATTACTTCTAAGTAGATGAGTTAATAAATGTTAAAGAAATCATTATGTGTCATCGCACTTGCTGCGGTCAGTCTGCCAAGCTTTGCTGCAAATACGATTATTGAGATGAAGACTTCATCTGGAAATATTGAAATTGAACTCTTCAATGACAAAGCCCCAATCTCGGCAAAGAACTTCGAAAGCTATGTAAAGAGCAACTTCTATAAGGACACGATTTTTCACCGCGTCATTCCAGGCTTTATGGTGCAGGGTGGTGGCTTTGATGTGAACATGCAAGAAAAAGCCAATACAAAAGCACCCATTAAAAACGAATCGTCGAATGGTCTGCAAAATAAACGCGGTACTTTAGCCATGGCCCGTACCAATCAGCCGGATTCTGCCCGAGCACAATTCTTTGTGAACCTGGTCGATAATGATTTCCTGGATCGTTCTGCTAGAAATGCCGGCTATACAGTCTTTGGTAAGGTCACTAAAGGTATGGATATCGTCGATCAGATTGCCAAAGTACCGACCCGAAACTATGGAATGCATCAAAATGTGCCGGTGAACCCTGTAAAAATCACCAGTGTGACGATTAAAGCACCAGTCGTAAAAAATTAGGCATAGAATAAAGCAGAAATATTTAATTTATATTTCTGTTTTAAAAATATGTACTTATGTAATGAATTGTATGGAATTGAACCAATTTGGTGCATAAAAATAAAACACTCGTGATTCCTGTGCGTTAAAAGCGCTTGCACGTGTAAGAAATTGCCCTATAATGAGCACATACCGACGAGATAGACGGAAACGAACGAAGCAGAATGGCGGAGTTGTTGAGTTTATCGAAGTCCAGCTTCTGGCACTGACGAGGTGTTAGAAAGATCATTAAGAGATTATGAAGAACAACTTGTGTGGATTTTTACTGGTTGATTGATCGAAATTATTTTCATTGATT
>NZ_JALGQY010000082.1:0-1188 GCF_022809915.1 Acinetobacter lwoffii
GGGTAATCCTCCCATAAATAACCGAAGTTAAAAGTAGAGGTTAAGCAGCCCTTAGAGGTGGCTTTCCTTTGTTAGCTTGATGTGGTCTTTCATGGTTGTAATGCCACAACCAGTTTGTTGCATAATCTTGTACTTCTTCCAGTGTGTCAAATAGATGCTTGCTTAGCCAGCTATAACGTATAGTCCGATTATAACGTTCAATATACGCATTCTGCTGTGGCTTACCTGGTTGAATATATTCAATACGAATACCGTGCTCAGTAGCCCAGCGTACAAATTCATGACTGATAAACTCCGGGCCATTGTCACACCGAATAACTAACGGCTTTTCTCGCCACTCCAGCAACTGATTCAACGTACGAATAACTCGGATTGTAGGTAATGAGAATCCTGCTTCAATCGCTAAGCCTTCTCGACGGTAGTCATCAATCACATTTAATAATCGGAACTTTCGACCATCGATCAGCTGATCATGCATAAAATCTAATGACCAGACCTGATTTTCTCGGATTGGTTCTTTCAATGTTTCAGGCGCGTGCCGTTTTAGTCTTCTTCTCGGTTTAATACGCAGATTTAGTGCCAACTCACAGTAAATGCGGTAAACCCGCTTGTGATTCCAGCAGTGATTCTCAACATGTCGTAAATATGAGAAGCACAGACCAAATCCCCAATCGGAATTTGCCTCAGTGAGTTCAATGAGCTGTTTAGCAATTAATGCATTGTCATCGCAAAGTTTAGCCTGATAACGGTAGCAGGTTTCACTAATGCCAAATGCAGAGCAAGCTAAACGGATACTAACCGCATGCAGGGCAACGGCTTGTTGAGCCATCTGACGTCGGCAAGATGGCTTCACCACTTTTTTGACATTGCTTCCTGAACAATCTCTGCCTTTAATCGCTCTTCAGCATACATTTTTTTTAGTCTGGTATTTTCTGCTTCCAGCTCTTTCAGTCGAGCCATCAATGAGGTATCCATACCGCCATATCTGGCACGCCATTTATAAAACGTGGCATTACTCATGCCATGTTCACGACAAAGGGTGGCTACAGGTGTGCCAGACTCCGCCTGTTTTAAAATGGACATGATCTGGCTGTCAGTAAATTTAGATGTTTTCATGCAGAATCTCCTGCTCGTATCTTAAGAGAAAATTCTACTTTTAGATCCTTTTATTTTTAGGGGGGATTACCG
>NZ_JALGQY010000025.1:0-50807 GCF_022809915.1 Acinetobacter lwoffii
CTCCAACCTGGGCTCGAACCAGGGACCTGCGGATTAACAGTCCGTCGCTCTACCGACTGAGCTATTGGAGAATCTGATCGGCATTTTAGGGATGAATAACCAGGTCGTCAATCAATTAATGTAAAGAAATGAATTGTTTGCTTCATAAATATTCATTTAGAGCCTAAAAATAAAAAAATCACCCGAAATGGGTGATTTTTTTAGCAAAGAAATAAAAAATTATTTCTCAACACCTGCAGGCTGACCTGCATATTTCGCATTTGCATAATCCCAGTTTACTAGGCTTTCTAGGAAAGTAGAGATGTACTTAGGACGAGCATTACGGAAATCGATGTAGTAAGCGTGTTCCCAAACGTCAATCGTCAACACTGCAATTTTACCGTGCGCCATTGGCGTATCAGCATTTGAAGTTTTCATGATAGAAAGCTGACCGTTTACTTCGTCAGCCACTAACCAAGCCCAACCTGAACCAAACTGAGTAGTTGCAGCAGCAGCAAATTCTTCAGCAAATTTTTCATAAGAACCGAAAGCTTCGTCAATTTTTGCAGCCAAAGTACCAGTTGCTTTACCGCCACCGTTTTTAGCCATACAGTTCCAGTAGAACGTGTGGTTCCAAACTTGAGCCGCGTTATTGAAAACACCTGCTTTAGAAGCATCACCAGCAGTTGCTGTAATAATTTCTTCTAGAGTTTTGCCTTCAAGCTCAGTACCAGCGATCAGGTTATTCAGGTTAACCACATACGTATTGTGGTGTTTGTCGTGATGGTATTCTAAAGTTTCCTTGCTGATGTGTGGAGCAAGATCTTCGTAGCCGTAAGGTAATGCTGGTAAAGTAATGGTTGTCATGTTTTCAATTCCTTGCATTTTGCTGGGTTTTAACAATAAGTGGCTTTATTGTAATAGATAATCGGGCAGAAATGGGCATCGTGTATAAATAACAATACAGAATAAAGCCTGAAAATATATGAATAAAGCCACTGATCATAACCGTCAGTCGAATTAAATCGGATTGTTTAATTCGAAATAATCATACTCAATATTAAACTGTTCTGAAATAGCCTTGGCCAAGCGTTGCACACCGTATTTTTCAGTCACATGATGGCCACAGGCATAATAATGGACATTCAGTTCCTGAGCTTCATAAAAGGTGCGTTCGCTCACTTCACCTGAAATATAGGCATCACAATCTTGTAGTGCCGCTTTTTGAATATAATCCTGCGCACCACCGGTACAGAAACCGACTTTATGGATTTGAGTTTTTTCAGCAGGAAGATGAATCGCATCAAAGCCCAGCTTTTCTGAAACATAATTTTTAAAATCTTCCGGACTCATTGGCTGTTTTAAATAGCCAATATTGCCAATTGGACGTTTCTCACTCGGATCAAGCTGTTCGATATTTTCGAGTTCTAATAAATCCGCAATGGCGGCATTATTTCCCAGTGTTGGATGACTGTCTAAAGGCAGATGATAGCCAACCAGTGAGATATCATGTTGAATCAGGGTTTTAATGCGCTTACCACGCATTCCCGTAATCGGATAGGGTTCACCTTTCCAGAAATAGCCATGATGCACCAGCAATAAATCTGCACCTTGCTCAATTGCGGCTTCAATTGCACTCTGGGAGGCGGTCACGGCACAGAGGATTTTATTCACCTCGGATTTGCCTTCAATCTGCAGGCCATTCGGTGCATAGTCCTTAAATTCACGTGCTGCCAAAGTCTGGTCACACCATTGAATAATATCGTTCAAATTCGCCATAAAATTCCTGTAAGTTTAAAAACTTGCCCATATTTATCTATAGGTCTAATTGTAACTAAAGCTGCACAAATCTCTGTGGAATTTTTTGTGTTTAGTTATGTATTTCGCATTACAATAGGACACAAATTACTTAGTCATCAACGAATTAAAATATTTTAGAGGATAGCAACGTGCGCCGCACCTTTACATGGTTACCCTGGGTGTTACTGATTTTAGTCATTATCGGTTTTTTGGGGTGGCAACAACTACAAAAACCAAAGGCACCAGTTGCGCCAGATGGCGTCAAAATGCCTGCTGAAAAAGTAGAGCCGTTGATTGATACGTCGCGCTCAGGAGGCGTGGTCTCCTACAGTGCTGCTGTAAAAGTGGCAGCCCCGGCTGTCGTGAATATTTTTACTACCCAAAAAGTCAAGCAACAGGCGCATCCTTTACTGACCGATCCGGTATTTCGTGAATTCTTTGGCGATCAGTTGCCTGACCAGTATGGACAAAGCCCGAATGAAAACAGTTTAGGTTCGGGTGTAATTGTACGTCCAGACGGTTATATCCTGACCAATAACCACGTGATTGCGCAGGCCGATCAGATTGTAGTGGCTTTGCAGGATGGACGTCGTGCCGAAGCTAAAGTGGTCGGAACTGACCCGGATACCGATCTGGCCGTAATCAAGATTGAACTGACGCAATTGCCAGTTTTGCCATTTAAACTCAGTGGCAATGAAGTCGGTGATGTGGTTCTGGCCATTGGTAATCCTTTTGGTGTTGGGCAAACCGTGACGCAGGGGATTATCTCGGCAACGGGCCGTTCAGATTTGGGTATCAATACCTATGAAGACTTTGTACAGACCGATGCTGCAATTAACCCGGGTAACTCGGGCGGTGCACTTATTGATGTCGCCGGTAATTTAATTGGCGTCAATACCGCAATTTTCTCGCAGTCTGGTGGTTCGCTGGGGATTGGTTTTGCCATTCCGGCCAAAATTTGTCAGCAGGTGATGAATGCCATTTTGAAAGATGGCCGTGTCGTTCGTGGTTGGTTAGGTATCAGCTTATTGCCTGCAGAACGTGATGATGTCCTGCAACCTAAAGAAAAAGGTGTAACGGTCGCAGAAGTGCTACCGGATGGACCTGCTGCCAAGGCTGGAATCCAGCGTGGCGATAAGATTATGAAAGTAAATGAGGAAGAGATTAGTTCTGCCTCACATCTGATTAATTTTGTGGCCTTGCAAAAGCCAAACAGTACCATTCAGATTGAAATTGAGCGGGCAGGAAAAACCATGATCCTAGAGGTTGTGGTGACTGAACGTAAGGCACAAAACAGTGCTTCACAATATATTCCTCTGCCAGGCCAATAAGTTTGATTAAAAAAAATCCCTCATGATGAGGGATTTTTTTTATACTTTCTTTCAGCATGTTCTGATACAAAAGTGAAATATTAAGCGTTTTATAAATCATTTAGCTTAGTGAAATAACATTAAAAGAGAAAATAAAAATGAATTTTATGACGGCAGATCAGGCCAAAATTTTATCTAATGTTGCTAACCTGAATATTGAAATGTATAAGCCACGTCTGGCGCAACTGATTGAAGATAATGCCCGGCAAGGCAATACAGCGGTACTGACAGTTTTTCCCAAACATCTGCCTTTGGAAGATATCCGTGCCTTGTCTGCCGAGTTAACAGATCTGGGTTATAACGTACGTTTTGAAGTACAAGAATTTTATTACAGCTTTAATGTCTACTGGCTGTAATTTTAACAGTTGTTCAAAAAAGGTCCTGTTTAGGCATATATTTTGCTGCGTTCATCTCATATTTAAACTATGAGAATTTTATGTCTTTATTTATTCATCGTGCAGCACGGGCCGATGCGCCTTATGTAGTGCTTTCTTCTGGGCTAGGCGGACATGCCAGTTTCTGGAATCCACAAATTGAGGTTTTGCAGCAAGATTTTCATGTGGTGACTTATGATCAGGAAGGTTGCCATTCGGATTCTGAACTGTTGTCAATACCTTATTGCGTAGATCATATGGCCCGCCAGATTCTGGATTTATTGATCAATCAGGATATCCGTGAATTTCATTTTATTGGTCATGCATTGGGTGGGCATATCGGCATGCAGCTTGCGACTTATCAGGTTGATAAAGCGTTTAAGTTATTCAGCCTGACTATGTTGAATGCCTGGGGAGAACTGGATTCACATACCCAAAAATGTTTTCAGGCACGCACATCATTATTGTTGAATGGCGGAGCCGAGGCTTATGTGCGGGCACAAGCCTTATTTCTGTATCCTCCACACTGGATCTCGACACATCTTGACCCGTTAACAGAAGCAGAAAATAAACAGCTACTGGACTTTCCGCCAATTCAAAATGTCTTAGCTCGTATACAGGCAGTGCAGGCTTTTAAGCTAGAGGAGGCACATCAGCAGGCGCTCAAAGATGTTCTTGTACATCTAATTACCAATCAAGATGATTTTTTGGTGCCTTATCAACGCTCGCAACAACTTCAGCAATTATTGCCGCATAGTCAGCTCAGTCTGTTTGCAACAGGAGCGCATGCTTCTACAGTGACTGAAACCGCCCAGATCAACCAAAGCATACTGCAATTTTTAAAATCAGCCTGATATTTTCAGCAAATCACTTTGTTTGCTCAAGCCAGAACTTATTTCTGGCTTTTTATTTTTTCTAATGAATCATTTTTATGGTTTTTACTCAAAATCTGATTCTTCCTAAAAGCGATGATGATCAATGTTAATGCACCTCAATGAAACACGATGAGCAAAATTGATTCAGGGGTGGAAATCATTATTTTACTAAAAATTCAAAAAAATAAATATTAAGTATTTGAAATTAAATAAATAAAATTAATTGGCATGCGGTTTGCAATATTTTCAACATAAATAAAAAACCTGAATTGGCAACAGGATTTTGAATATTGGTTAAAAATAATGAGGTGTGAAAATGAAAATAGGTGTCTTCTGTCCAATTGGAAATAACGGCTGGTTAATCTCTGAAAATGCACCACAGTACATGCCGACTTTCGAGTTAAACAAACAAATCGTGCAGCGTGCTGAACACTATGGTTTCGATTTCGCACTTTCCATGATCAAGCTGCGTGGCTTTGGTGGCAAGACCGAATTCTGGGAACATAACCTGGAAACTTTTACCCTGATGGCGGGTCTCGCAGCGGTGACCAGCAAAATTCAAATTTATGCAACGGCAGCCACTTTGGTCATGCCACCGGCAATTGTGGCACGTATGGCATCTACCATTGATTCTATTTCTAATGGCCGTTTCGGTCTGAATGTGGTGACCGGCTGGCAGCCACCTGAATACACCCAGATGGGCATGTGGCCAGGCAATGAGTATTTTGGCAAGCGCTATGAATATCTGTCTGAATATGTACAGATCCTGCGTGAGCTCTGGGCAACTGGAAAATCAGACTTTAAAGGCGAACATTTCCAGATGGAAGACTGTCGTGTCAGCCCTCGCCCGCAAGCAGACATGAAAATCATCTGTGCTGGTCAGTCTGATGCCGGTCTGGAGTTTTCTGCGCAATATGCTGACTACAACTTCGTGTTTGGTAAAGGGCTGAATACACCGACCGCTTATGCAGAAATTAATGATCGCCTAAAAGAAAAAACAGATGTGACGGGTCGTGATGTACAGACTTATGTGCTGTTTATGGTCATCGCGGCAGAAACTGATGAAGAAGCTCAAGTGAAATGGCAACACTATAACGATGGCGCAGATATGGAAGCGATTAACTGGTTGATGAATCAGGGCGGGAAAGACACGACTTCCGGTGCAGATACCAATATCCGTCAAATGGCGTCTAGCGTATCTCCAGTGAATATCAATATGGGAACCTTGGTAGGTTCTTATGAAAATGTGGCACGAATGTTGGATGAAATTGGCGAGATCAAGGGCACTGAAGGTGTGTTGCTGACCTTTGATGATTTCGTTCAGGGTGTAGAAGATTTCGGTCAGAAAATCCAGCCATTGATGAAATGCCGTGACCATATTGTGATTGAGGGTGAAGCACCTGTACTGGAGAAAAGCGCATGAGTGAATTAGGGGTAAGGGCCGGTTTTACTGAAAAACTCGGTACCGGAAAATCGCTTAAAGCTGAGCCTGAAGCAATCTGCCTTGCACCTGAACAGACTGCCCTGATTGTGATCGACATGCAGAATGCCTATACCTCGCAGGGTGGCTATCTGGATCTGGCGGGTTTTGATGTTTCAAAAACTAAATCGGTCGTAGATAACATTAAAAAGGCAGTCGATGCTGCGCATGCGGCCGGTATTCAGGTCATTTATTTCAAAAATGGCTGGGATGCAGAATATAAGGAAGCAGGTGGTACGGATTCTCCAAATTTCCATAAATCCAATGCCTTAAAGACCATGCGCAAACGTCCAGAATTACAGGGGAAATTACTGGCCAAAGGGGGCTGGGACTTTGAACTGATTGATGAGTTACAGCCACTGCCACAAGATCTGGTCATTGAAAAACCTCGCTATAGCGGTTTCTTCAATACCGCACTGGACAGCATGTTGCGTGTCCGTGGCATCCGTAATCTGGTTTTTGTCGGAATTGCCACCAATGTCTGCGTGGAGTCGACCCTGCGTGATGGTTTCTTTCTGGAATATTTCGGCGTGGCGCTGGCGGATGCATGCCATCAGGCCGGGCCAGTCGAAGCCCACGAAGCCAGCCTGTACAACATCAAGACTTTCTTTGGCTGGGTGTCCGATACCGCAAATTTTATCGATACCTTTCAAAAAGAAAGTGAATCACTTAAAGAAACTAAATTGGCTGAAAGTGCCTAAAGAATTAAAGATCAGGATTAAGGGAAAAATAGTATGCCTAAAGAAGTCATTATTCCAGCAGGAACGTCGAAACCACTAGCACCGTATGTGCCGGCAACCAAGGCAGACAATATTGTCTATGTGTCGGGCACGTTGGCTTTTGATGAAAATAATAACGTGGTGCATGTCGGTGATGCGGCAGCCCAGACCCGTCATATTCTGGAAACCATCAAACGTGTCATTGAAGAAGCTGGTGGCAGCATGGACGATGTGACTTTTAACCATGTATTTGTCAAAGATTGGGCAGATTATGCGGCGATTAATACCGTTTATGCAGAGTATTTTCCGGGAGATAAACCGGCACGATATTGCGTACAGACTGGCTTGGTAAAACCGGATGCGCTGGTCGAAATTGCTTCGATTGCCCATGTATAAGCTAATCCACCTGATTAAATCTCATTACTAGATGCCCTGGGTCTAAAACTGAATATTGACTTGGGGTAGGGAGAACAGCATGAATGCCAAACTGTCTAAAATCATCACGGAAGCAGTTACAGAAAACCGTGCATTAAATAAGGTGCTAAAGACTGAAAACGCAGCTGAAGTGTTTACCCAGGTCGATCAGCAGATTTTCCGTCAGGGTATGTCCAATCTGGGTGCTGCTGTGAATGTGATTACTACACAAGGGGATGCAGGTTTGGCCGGGTTTACCGCGTCCGCCGTATGCAGTGTGACGGATACACCGCCGACTTTGCTGGTCTGCCTGAACCACTCAGCATCAGTTTATGAAACTTTTAAGAAAAATCAGGTGTTGTGTGTGAATACCTTAGCCTCACATCAGCAGCATCTATCCAATCTGTTCGGTGGAAAAACACCGATGGCAGAGCGTTTCAGTCAGGGGAACTGGAAAACGTTGGTGACCCAGTCACCTGTACTTGAGGATGCCTTAGTCAGTTTCGACTGCGAGGTAGTCCAATGTTTATCTGTAGGCAGTCATGACGTGCTGTTCTGTGAAGTGAAAGCCATGTGCCAGCGTCAAGGCAATGCGCTGATGTACTTTAACCGTTCTTACTGTGAGCCACACAAAATGTGCTAAATCAATTCAGTCCTAATCAAGGAGGGGAAGCCCATGCAAGAAAAAGAAACGTGGTTTCCAAAATTTAAGCCTTATCAAGGCAATATCGATACAACGCCAGTTCAAACAGATGAATATCTGCCGGCTGGGAAAAGTATTATTCTCGGCTTACAGCATGTGTTTGCGATGTTTGGGGCAACCGTGCTGGCGCCGCTTTTAATGGGGTTTGATCCCAATCTCACGATTTTTATTACCGGGATTGGTACCATTTTATTTTTCCTGATCACTGGCGGTCGATTGCCAAGTTATCTGGGATCCAGTTTTGCCTTTATTGGCGCCGTGGTGGCAGTCACAGGCTACTCCGGAGCAGGGGCGAATCCCAATATTGGGCTAGCACTCGGGGGAACCATTGCCTGCGGTATTGTTTATGCCTTGATTGGCCTGCTGGTCATGAAAACCGGTACCGCATGGATTGAAAAGCTGATGCCACCCGTGGTCACGGGCGTCATCGTGATGATTATCGGTCTGAATCTGGCACCTGTCGCGATCAAAAGTGTCTCAGCCAACCAGTTTGATTCCTGGATGGCGTTGGTCACCATTATCTGTATCAGTGTGATTGCTGTCTTTACCCGTGGGATGGTACGCCGTCTGCTGCTGTTATTAGGCTTACTGTCTTCCTACCTGATTTATTTCCTTTTCACTAATGTAATGGGTTTCGGACCTGCGATTGATTTCAGTAAAGTCAGTGAAGCGGCATGGTTTGGTCTGCCAAATTTCCAGAGTCCAGTCTTTGAAATGAATGCGATGTTGATGATTGCACCGGTGGCCATTATTCTGGTCGCAGAAAATCTGGGACACTTTAAAGCGGTATCCGCAATGACCGGTAAAAATCTGTCGCCGTATATGGGACGCGGTTTCTTTGCAGATGGGGTTTGTACTTCACTATCGGCTTCTGTCGGCGGTACCGGGATGACCACTTATGCTGAAAATATCGGCGTGATGGCAGTGACCAAAGTGTATGCAACCACCGTGTTTATTTTTGCCGGGATCTTCGCCATTTTACTGGGACTTTCGCCTAAATTTGGGGCAGTCATTAGTACCATTCCAGTAGCTTTATTGGGTGGCGCATCGATTGTGGTCTTCGGGTTGATTACCGTGGCGGGTGCCAAAATCTGGGTAGACAACCATGTTGATTTTACCAAGAACAGTACCCTAATCATTGGTGCGGTGTGTCTGATTATGGGGACAGGTAATTATAGCTTGCAGATCGGTGGTTTTGATCTGGGTGGTATCGGTACTGCGACATTGGCAGCGATTTTACTCAATCTGTTCCTGAATCGTGGTGAAGATAAAGAATTGCCTGTAGCTGCATCGACCGCAACAGAAGTTGAGGTTAAGCCAGTCGCTTAATATGAGGAGTATTTTTTGAGTCATACAGTTGCATTTTTAGGACTCGGGGCAATGGGCTGGCATATGGCCTCCCATTTGCCAAAACTCGGACATCCGGTTTGGGTTTGGAATCGGACTGAACAGAAAGCGCTAGATCATGCTCAATCTTTCAGGACTCAGGCAGTGGGTATTGAACAGGCAGTTCAGGCAGATTTTATTTTTTCTTGCTTGCCGACCAGTCAGGATGTGGAAGCATTAATTGCTGCACATCCACCTAAATCCGGTGCAATCTGGATTGACTGTACCAGCGGTGTACCGGAATCGGCACAAAAACTGTCAAAGCGATTGGAGCAGCAGGGAAGCTATTACCTGGATGCTCCGGTATCGGGTCAGACTGTTGGGGCAGAAAAAGGCACTTTAACCGTGATGGTGGGAGGAAATGAAGCTGCCTTTGAACAAGCTAAACCGATCATTGCTGCTTTTGCTGGGTTGATTGAATATGTGGGAGAAAGTGGTTCCGGTTTTGCAGTAAAAGCCGTTAACAATACTTTGATGGCTACCCATTTATGGGCGCTGGCTGAAGGCTTGACTGTCCTTAAAGGGCAGGGAGTTGATTTAAGCAGTGCGTTGAACTGTATTAATCATTCTAGTGGTAAAAGCAGCATGTCAGAAAATATCATGGCACAGCGGGTTTTAAGCCGTGAGTTTCATAAAACCTTTGCGTTGGATTTACTGCAGAAAGATATCGGTATTGCTTTAGAGTTAGTGCAACAGCAGCAACTGGATTTATCGGTGATGTCATTGGTGCAACAACAGTTCCAGCAGATTGCCAAGCCACAGGCCAGCCAGCTGGATTTCTCCGCTGCGGTGCAAGGCTTAGAACAACGTACGCAGATTGAACTAAGGGGATAAAGTTTTTATTAAAACCTGTTATTAAGAGGAATAATTAATTTTCAATTAAGTTCATCGCACTAGATTTCTTTATCTAAAATATAAAAATCCGGGAATTTAAAAATTCCCGGATTTTAATTTAAATTGCTCAAAATAGCCTAAGCAATTTTAAAACTATCTATCACTTTAATCATTTACCAATCTGCCTTCAACTCTTAATTCTGTTGATTCGCTTCATATTCCTGAATCACTTCAAGTGCAGCACGAAAAGCTTCCTGGGTTGCCGGTGCACCGCAGTAAGGCAGGCTATGCAGCAGCACTTCCTGAATTTCCTCAACCGTTGCCCCGTTATTCAGCGCGCCTCGCACATGGCCTTTCAGTTCAGTTGAGCTTTTTTGCGCGGTTAGAAATGCAATGGTAATTAAGGAGCGGTATTTACGCGGTAAAACACCTTCACGTTGCCAGGTCGAACCCCAGGCATGTTCATTAATCCAGTCCTGTAGAGGCTGGGTAAAAGGCACGGTATTTTCCTGAGCACGCTGCACAAAGCTTTCGCCCATCACTTCGGTACGGACGTTCAAGCCATTTTCATAATCTTGTTGTGACATGCTTAATCCTCAATTTTATTATTGCTTTAGCTTAATGCTTTTAAGCTAAAATACTATCGTGCCATAGTCGTAAAAAAGTGGCTGAAAAGCCACTTATAAAGCTTCCAGAGTAAAGTAATAAAATGACTTCACTCTTGAATTTATTACACCTTAAATTCGAGTTTTATTTAAGGTGATACTGAGTGTGAAGGATCAGTTTGCACTGAAGTATCCGTTCCTTTGGCATCTTCCTTGATGAGATATGGATTCTCAAGCTCTAATACCTCATTCAAATGCAGATCAAATACATCGGTCAACATGCTGTCATAACGGCGCGCATTATAGTGCAGCAATTTTTCTGCTTCCTGATCATTAATAAAACCATGTAGCTGTGCATCTGCCACATGCTCTGCAAAGCTTAAACCCTTGAACTGGTCTTTATTTTCTGCTTTTTTAAAGCGATCCCACAGCTGTTCAATGTCCAGCAACATGGTGAAAGTAGATTCCATACGGCCGGTGACATCATTTTCATGAGTATTGTAATAGACATGCTTTTTTAAGACCTGACGGAATGCATTGTCTTCCATCATACTGTTCGCAACCTGCTGTTTCAGCTGGTCTGATGGTTTCTGTACTGGACGGCCAAATGGGAAACATAACAGTTTGACCATGCTTGCTGCTGTACCTACCGGGAAGTTAGCAAACAGATCAAAAAATGCTTCTTGCGCCGTATACAGAGATTTTTCTACCGCAAGCTGTGCATGCAAACGCTCATCTTCAGTCTTTTTGCTATGTTCAAAATATTTCAGAATCGAGGAAGCAATAAACAGATGTGCATGAATATCGGCCAGACGCCCCGAAAGCATTTCCTTACGCTTGATATCACCTGCAAGTAAACCTAGGCACATATCCGCAGTTAAAGCAAAGTTGGCACTCAGCCGGTTAATGATCTTGTAATAAGGCTGGGTGAAGTCAACCGCACTTTGCGGCGCAGCACTGGAGCCACCTGTAAAGGCATAGGCAAAAGAGCGGGCAGTCCGGTTAAAGGTATAACCCAAATGCTTAAACAGCAAGTTATCAAAAGGATTTAGAGCCGCTGCCGGATCTTCTGCTTGTAAGAGCTGTAATTCTTCATATAGATAAGGATGGCAGCGCATTGAACCCTGTCCAAAAATCATCAGGGAGCGACTGAGAATATTCGCACCTTCCACGGTAATGGAGACTGGAATTGCCTGATAATAAGGCGCCAGAAAGTTACGTGGACCCATCTGAATGGCACGGCCACCGACCACATCCATACCGTGATTGACCACTTTACGCATGCCTTCTGTCGCATAGTATTTGGCAATTGCCGTCATTACGGCAGGCTTGCCGCCCTGATTCAAACCACAGGTGACCAGATAACGGAAAGCTTCCAGCATATAGGTATCACTGGCGATTTCACTATTGGCTTCCTGTACCCCTTCAAATTTACCGACTGAAATTTTGAACTGCTGACGGATGCGAGAGAAAGTGCCGACATTTAAATAAGTCATTTCTGCCGTAGACGTAGACAGCGCTGGTAGGGAAATACCACGACCGACCGCCAGACATTCCATCAGCATGCGCCATCCTTTACCGGCATTTTTGACGCCCCCAATAATCCAGTCCAGTGGAATAAAGACATCTTTACCTTCAACCGTACCATTCATGAATGGCGGTCCCGGGTTATGCCGTGGTCCCACTATTACGCCTTCATGACTGGCAGGGAGCAGGGCACAGGTAATGCCATATTCAGTCTGATCACCCAAAAGATGATCCGGATCATACATTTTAAAGGCCAAGCCTACGACTGTCGCAATTGGAGCTAACGTAATCCAGCGTTTGGAAAAATTCATTCTCAGGCCTAAGACTTCCTGACCTTCAAACTGGCCATAGCAGACCACGCCCGTATCAGGAATCGCACCAGCATCCGAACCGGCCTCCGGACTGGTCAAACCGAAACAGGGAATTTCTTCGCCTCGTGCAAGACCCGGCAGATAACGGTTTTTCTGTTCTTCGGTACCGTAATGCAGCAACAGCTCACCCGGTCCGAGCGAATTCGGCACCATACAACTCACGGCTGTGGTCAGAGAACGCGAAGCAATCTTGCTCATCACCCGACTTTGGGCAAAGGAGCTAAAGGCACGACCGCCGTATTCTTTGGGAATAATCAGGCCTAAGAAACCATGTTCTTTAATATATTGCCAGACATGATCAGGTAGCGCTTTTTGCTCATGAATTTCCCATTCATCCAGCATGCTGCACAAGGTTTCAACTTCATTGTCCAGAAAGGCCTGTTCTTCTAGCGACAGCTTTGGATAGGGATAACTGTTAAAGGTTTCCCAGTTCGGTGCACCCATAAACAGTTCTTTTTCCCACCAGCTGGTTCCGGAGTCCAATGCTTCACGTTCTGTCGGGCTGATACTCGGCATGGCATTGGCCAATGCTTTATAGGCCGGTTTGGAAATGAATGACATGCGTAAAGGTTCGATCATCACTACGAGACTAATCAGGATGAGCGGAATACCGAGAATAAGTGACCAGGGGCTAATAAAGGCACAGACCACTGACATCACCATCAGTGCAATTGCACCCGCGCTACGGGAGAGCTGAAAATAGAAAACTGCCCATAAACTGAGTAATAGCAGTAGTACAGCAAATATAAATAGCATTGTTATAGTTCTCCAGATTTATACAACGTTGCCTGTGCTGGGATCTCATAGAATTTTTGTCACAGTTCATTCATTTTTTTGTCGCTTGAGGATCGGACAGGTTCAGCATTGCACGTGTGAGAATGATCGTTTTCAAGTCTTGCAACGATATTTTTAAATCTTTCATCTATTTCTGAGATTGTTTGAAAAATGCTCAATCTTCAAGTGAGAACGCGCAAAGAAATGTGAAGATAAGTAATGACTTAATCTTATCTAAAATAAAAAATGTGGTTTAACGCTCAGTAAAATTTAAATTGAAGATATAAAAAAAGCCCTCTACTTGAGAGGGCTTTTATTTCATTGGTTTAAACAGGATTAAGCTTCAATGACCTGAACTGCAATTTTCTTGGCAGGATCCACTTTACGGCGCACTGCTGGAACAGGTTCGCCGTAGTATTGACGATCAGCAAAGTAGCTTGAACGAACCATTGGTGCTGCCCAGATATTGCGGAAGCCCAGTTTTTGGCCATGTTCGGTATAACGCTCGAATTCTTCAGGTGTTACGAAGCGGTCAATCGCTGCATGTTCTTTTGAAGGCTGCAAATACTGACCAATTGTCACATAATCTACGCCATGCGCATGTAAATCATCAAGCAGGGCAAGCACTTCTTCTTCAGTTTCACCAATACCGACCATCAGACCACATTTGGTTGGAATGTCCGGGCAGTATTCTTTAAACATTTTTAGCAGGTTTAAAGAGTGCTGATAGTCAGAACCTGGACGCATGGCTTTATATAAACGCGGTACAGTTTCGATATTGTGGTTAAACACATCTGGCGGACATTCAGTCATGATACGCAGCGCGATATCCATACGGCCACGGAAGTCCGGCACCAGAATTTCGAGTAAGGTATTTGGGCTTAGAGCACGTGCTTCTTTAATACAATCGACAAAATGCTGTGCACCGCCATCCAGTAAATCATCACGGTCTACCGAAGTGATTACCGCATATTTCAAACCCAGGTTGGCAATGGTCTCAGCCATATGACGCGGTTCATCTGCATCCAGTGCATTTGGACGGCCATGAGCCACATCACAGAATGGACAGCGACGGGTACAGATATCACCCATAATCATAAAGGTCGCAGTACCGCCACCAAAACATTCAGGCAGGTTTGGACAGGCGGCTTCTTCGCACACCGTATGTAATTTTTGCTGACGTAATGTGGTTTTAATACGTTGAACTTCTTCAGGTGCCGCCATTTTCACCCGGATCCAGTCCGGCTTGCGTGGCGTTTCAACCGTAGGAACAACTTTTACAGGAATGCGGGCAACTTTTTCCGCACCGCGAAGTTTGACGCCCTGTTCAGGTTTACGGTTTTCAGACATATTCAACTTTTCCACTGTTTTTGAAGGGGGAGATACTCAAAGATAGCGCAGTTATTATAACGGACTTCGTTCTAAATAGGGCAAAAAGGGGTATTCATTTAAAAAATGTTCTTATCAAGCAATATATGTGAGTTAAATACACCAAATCAACAGGATTTACGTCATAATAAGAGTGTAGATTAAAGTGAATTTTTTAATTTTGAGGAGCGTTGAATGCCACGTAAAAAAGAGGTCGTTAGTGGGACTTTCGTTAAATATGATGCGGTAGTTCTAGGTTCGGGCCCTGCGGGCGAAGGCGCGGCAATGAAACTTGCCAAATCTGGTAAGCGTGTTGCAATCGTTGAGATGCGTGAACAGCTGGGTGGTAACTGTACCCATGTCGGTACGATTCCAAGTAAAGCATTGCGTCAAACAGTATCCAGTATTATCCGTTATCAACGTGATCCACTGTTTCAAAAAGTTGGGGACTGGAAGCAGTTCACTATGAAGCAAGTGTTGCGTCATGCACATAAAGTTATTCAACAACAAGTAGATACACATTCACGTTTCTACGACCGCAATAAAATTGATATTTATCATGGTCGTGCCTACATTCAGGATCAAAATACCATTTTTGTATTTAACCCAGATGGCATTAAAGAAACGCTGATGTTTAAGCAACTGGTCATTGCCAGCGGCTCGCGTCCATATCGTCCAGACATTCTTGATTTTAATCATCCACGTGTATTTGATTCAGACAAAATTCTGGATCTGGACTATTCCATCCAGAAAATCATCATTTATGGCGCAGGTGTAATCGGTTGTGAATATGCCTCGATCTTTATTGGTTTGGGACATAAAGTTGACCTGATCAACACCCAACACAAACTTTTAAGCTATCTGGATGATGAAATCTCTGATGCGCTGTCTTATCACTTGCGTGAACAGGGTGTGCTGATTCGTCATAATGAACAGATCGACTTTTTAGAAACATTTGACGACCATGTGGTGATGCACACGCAAAGCGGCAAGAAAATTAAAGCCGACGCGATTTTGTGGTGTAATGGCCGTTCAGGCAATACCGATGGTCTAGGCCTTGAAAATGTCGGCCTGAAACCGAACAGCCGTGGTCAATTGACTGTGAATGATCAATATCAGACTGAAGTAGAAAATATCTACGCTGCCGGTGATGTAATCGGTTGGCCTTCACTAGCCTCTGCTGCCTATGACCAAGGTCGTTGCGCGGGTGCCAATATGAGCGGCGAGAAAGACGTTGCACCGGTGACTGATATTCCAACCGGGATTTATACCATTCCTGAGATTTCTTCGATTGGTAAAACTGAACAGCAGCTGACTGAAGAAAAGATTCCGTATGAAGTCGGTCAGGCATCGTTCCGTCATTTGGCACGTGCACAGATTACCGGTGATACTATGGGTGAATTAAAGATTCTGTTTCATCGTGAAACACTGGAAGTTTTGGGTGTACATTGCTTCGGTAATAATGCCTCTGAAATTATCCATATTGGTCAGGCAGTCATGAACAGCCCGAACAATACCATCAAGTACTTTGTGGAAACCACGTTTAACTATCCAACCATGGCGGAAGCTTATCGTGTAGCGACACTGAATGGTATGAACCGTTTATTCTAAGTGAGATATTTTACTTAGATAAAAAAAAACCGCAAGTCTTCACTTGCGGTTTTTTTATTGGAATTAATTAAGTCAGTCAAGTTGATCAAATTGAATTTTTAAGCCGCCATTTTTCGGCATTCTTCGGCACAACGGCGGCAAGCTTCGGCACATTGCTGACAATGTTCATGTTGGTGCTGACCACATTCTTCTGCACAGTAGTCACATGCTTTTGCGCAGAGTTCACATATCTCATGCATGAAAGGAGGCTGCTTTTGTTCCATACGGGCACACAGCTGACAAATATCTGCACAATCCAGACAGCGCTGGATACACTCCCGCATCATCTCCAGATCTTCTTCTTTAAGACAGGCACTGGCACAGTTGGCACATGCCAGGGAACAGTTCATACAGGTTTGAACACAATCTGAAAATTGAAGCTGATTCATTGTTGTTTCCTCTATCCATACGGTTATTGCTGATTTTCTAATACGCTAAACAGAAAAAGGAAAATACACTAGGCAGATTAGGTGAGGAAAAGTAAACAGGCGCTTTGTTTTGTTAAGGAATTTACTATCTATACTTATATTCAGAGTTAGATATTTTTATTATTCGAGAAAATAAAAAACCATTGAGCCGGTCAAAGTCTCAATGGTAGAGGATTTACATGTGAGTCATTATTATCGAAGGTTGTAATGACCTTTCTTGTTATTCTGATTTTCTCATTTCTAAAACGGACGGCTACCCGCCAGACTGATGCGTTTTAATAAACGGCGCTGATCAGCCGGGAATGGACGGCGTGAGTGCAAAGTCACCTGATTATCCCAGAACACGATATCGCCAATTTCCCAGTGATGTTCATAAGCGAACTCAGGTTTTGAAATATGCTCACGTAATTTTGCGATCAGTTGACTGCCAGCCTGATCATCATAATTGACCAGTTCGACTTCGGTATGCGTATTCAGCCAAAGTGCTTTACGACCGGATTCAGGATGAGTGCGCACCAGTGGATGTGGATAGGCATGACTTAATATGGGCTGATCTTTAAAGCGATACAGCGGGCTATTGCCATAACCTTGATCATCAGCCTGATCTCTGGTTTTTTGACGGCGCACGAAAGGGTTATAAGTAATCAGTTGTAGCTGATCGATCTCTGCCTTAGTTGTTTCATTGAGTGCATCATAGGCTTTAATGGTGTTGATCCAGCTAGTCTGCCCGCCGTCCTGAGGCAGTTCAATTGCATACAGAAGGGAACCAAAAGAAGGTAGGGGTGTCCATTGATGATCGGCATGTGGAGTGAGTTCACCATGCCCGGTATAATCTCCCTGACCGACGGCATTGGAAACCGGCACGACATCGGGTGGAACACCGCTATCGGACTGCGCAGCCAGTACCGGTGTGTCTGCACCTGGGCGGAAAATGGAACCGAAATAAGTTGAAAATGCCAGATACTGCAAATCATCCAGACTTTGCTGTTTGAAGATCAAAATCAGGTGCTCGGCCAGCGCCTGTTTTAATTTCAGAATGGTGTCAGATGACTGTGCTTTACGGGCATCCAGACCATAGACCACTGCGCCTAAGGCCTGATCTGTTTGCGGTACAATCTTGATTTCAGCCGGATGTTGAAATTGATCTTGCTGATGCCAGCGTGGGGCATCATGAATGGCTTGTGAAAGTTGGGTTAAGCTGGTCATTATCAAGTCTCAGAATTTTCTTATTGATCAAAATCTAAGAAAATTCCAGACTGAAATAAAATCAAAAGAAATGATAAGTTTATGAATAATCTGTTATTTTTACTATTCAGTTGATTTTGAAACATTTAACTTATTGTGCGATGGATTGCGCATTTTCTGCTGAGGATATTTCGACAGTTTAGTGTGCGCAGAAAGCCTGATTAAAATATTCAAACAGCTGAGGGGTTTGTAACCACAGGCCAATCGACAAAGCCAGTAAAAGCAGGATTGCCACCACAATCGAGAGTTTGAGTTTCAGTAGAGAATCAGTCATGGACGATTTGCTCCTCATTGACCCAGAAATGCACCAGTACGCCAAAAATGCTGAGGACAATGGATAGCATCCACACCGCATTATAATTGCCGCTTAAATCATGGTTGACTCCACCGAGCCAGCCACCGAAAAACGAGCCAACCTGATGAGTAAAGAACACAATGCCACTGAGCATGGTCAGATATTTCACCCCGAACATATTCGCTACAATGCCATTGGTCAGCGGAACGGTCGATAACCAGAGTAACCCCATAATGACACCAAAGCTATAGACTGTCCATGTGCTGAGAGGCAGCATGAGAAAGGCAATAATCGCAATTCCACGCAAGGCATATAATCCCATTAGCAGATGCGGTTTGGAATATTTTCCACCGAGCCAGCCGGCGGTATAGGTGCCTAGCACATTAAACAGACCCACTAAGGCTAAGAAAATCGTACCGGTTGTGGCATTAAAGCCATGATCAATCAGATAGCCCGGCAGGTGGATGCCAATAAAAACGACCTGAAAACCACAAACAAAAAAGCCCATGGCTAGAAACCAGAAGGGTTTATGATTTTTCACTACCACCAGAATCTGTTTAAAACTGAGTGAGACTTTATTGGGGGTAGCGGCCGCGTTGGGATGAACATACATCGGTGCTTTCAGCATCCAGGCCAATGGCACAATCAGGGCAATTAAAATGGCACTGACCACCAGCGCTGCTGACCAGCCAACATTCTGTAATAGCAGCAGGGTTGAAGGCAGCATGATAAACTGACCAAAAGACCCGGCCGCACTGGCAATTCCCATCGCCAAACTGCGCTTTTCTGGTGGGGCAGCACGCCCGACCGCAGATAATAAGACCGGAAATGAGGTGGCAGACAGGGCGAGACCCAGAATCAGACCCACACTTAGATTAAGCAATAATCCGGTCGAGCTAACTGCCATCAAGAGTAGACCAATTGCATATAAGGCTCCGCCTACAGCTACCACAATCTTGCTGCCATATTTATCAGCAAATGCCCCGGTAATCGGTTGAACTGCACCCCAGATCAGGTTTTGCATGGCAATGGCCAGACTAAAAACATTATGACCCCAGCCAAACTCTTCGCTCATCGGTACCAGATACAGACCAAAGGCATGACGTACACCCAGTGACAGTGCCAAAATTATGGCGGAGCCAATCAGCATAAAAATAAGAGCTTTGGAAAATTGACTGTCAGCCATACGTCATTCATGCCTATAAAGTTGATATGTATAGTATTCGATTCAAGCAATAGAGGCGATTAAATAAATATTGATCAAAAGATAAATTTTTTTTATCAATATATTAAGCCTAAAAAAACGGCCGAAGCCGTTTTAATTAAAAATCGGATATTGAGCTTAGAAACGCATACCGATCCCGGCATAGGCCAGAATCGGATTGACTTCAATATCGGCTTTAGAGCGAATCAGTTCACCTAAATTTGCATCTGTCACCGTAATTGTCGTGTCATTTTTTAGATGTGCATAAGATACTGAACCGACTGCAAACCAGGTGTCATTAAAGTCATAGCTAAAGCCGACCGTGGCTACAGGCGCGAAAGCATCGGATGCTTCCAGATCAACTTTCGGGTTGGCTGAACTTGGCGTGCCATCCAGAGAAGCACCTGCTTTTCCTTCCTTGATATTGGCAATCATATGTCCTGCAGCAATCAGGTCCTGCTCAGTACGTGAGTTAATTTCCAGTTCATTGAAATAGGCATACATCACACCTAAGCCGACATAAGGCCGGAATTTATTCACTCCGGTTTTACCAAAGTGATACTGGAATTCAAAGGCAGGTGTCCAGGCGCGGGCAGAGGCGGCCGGCCCATAAGCTTCCAGATCAGTAATGAGAATATCATTTTTTAACTCAATGCCGGGTAAATCGATCGAACCTAAACTTGGGGTAGCAAGCGCAGAAAAAGGGGCATAAATTTTACCACTGCCTTGCAAGTCTACTTTGGGGGGAATGCCGGCTTTCATTTCAAAAGAAATATTATCGGTAAAATAGTAATTGGTCATAATGCCTAAAGTGGTGACATCATCTGCTTCCAGGCCAGTACCAGGATTATTCCAGCTTTCCAGTCCATAAATTTCAGCTCGTCCACTGAGCGTTGCGGGCAGTGTTTCTGTACCAAGTCGATCGAGAATATTAACAAAAACAGAGGAAAGGTTTGGGTCCATGTCTGGATCAAGATTATTTTTCACAGAGTCAATTGAGATATCACCTACTTGTGATGTTTCACCTTCTTTGACAGCAGTATTCACTTTAAATGGTTGGGCCCTGCCTTGCGGCATCACATGCAATGCACCGACTGATACCGAAAAGCGCTTAAAGCCATCTCCATCTTGCAAGCTAAAATAAGGGGAATCTGCATGCGCGACCATAGGTAAAGTGGCTAGGCCTGCCATACATGCCAGCAATGTTTTCATTGATTTGGAACTCCATGTCCAGTTTGTTTATTCGTTTTTCTAGTTAACTAATTATGTGAATTACATTAAAAAATTCAGTTATAGAACAACAGGTCAAAAGTTAATCGATGGTTGAGATTGGTAACTGCTGTATATTTTTTGTTTGTATCTCTTGAGTTTTAAGAAATGTATAGTGTGTAAAAATAATTACTTTTACCTTAATAGCTTAAGTATAAAAATGAAGGAAATTTGCTCTTGAGAGCGTTAAAATTTCAATCCTATGAATTTTTATCATGGAAGATAGAGAGGAGAGTTTAGGTAAATTTTAGGCTGCATTGATTCAAGCATTTATCATCATGGGATGATTTTTTATTTTTCCAAAACAAGAGCATATGAATTTATCCAAGATCCTGCTACCCAGTCGACTGAGTTTTTTTGTACAATAGCTACATATATTATTGAGTGAATCACATGAGCACCCAAACTCCTCCCAAAAAAAAGCCCTTGGTTAATTTACCTTTCCCGATCAAGCAAGCAGAGCAAAATGCTGCAGAAGAAGTTCTGGAAGATTTAAGACCAAGACCGCAGCGTTATGCTGACCGTACTTGGATGCCACCACGTGGTACTCGCCGTTCAATGGGCAAACGCTAATTGATCAGACTCAAAAAGCTATGATAAATCATGGCTTTTTTTGTGGAATTTTTTAGGGAGTTAGCGATCAATATTTGATTTATCTTTCAACTAAAGAGAAATTAGAACTCTGATTTAGCCAAATCTCTTTCAATTTTATTCTTAATAAAGCAAACGAAATATTTAAGCTCTGTAAATACCCATCAAAATAAAATCCAGACCTGATTGATTTCATATTCGATATTTTAGCCGCCCATAAAAAAAGCCAATTCAAACCTTGGCTTTTTTGAAAGATATTTTGATAGCACTAACGAATGCTTTTACGCGCTTTATTTTCCGGTTTCGGTGGCGCAATTTCTCGCTCACCTTGCCAGACATCAATAAAATCTTTCTCGTTAATATTATAAAGTTCCAGTAGCGCTAAAATCACGCCTCCAAATAACATGGCACCTTCTGAATGGCTCTGAAAATCGACTAGCTTGGTATTCAGATTGTGCAGGATATCTTCAATTTCAAAGACACGTTCCCGCCCATTGCTGTCGGTCGGATAGATCTGGGTATTTAAAATAATTCTCGCCAGGCTTTTTTCATTTTCGGTTAATGGCAGTTCTTCAATCAACTTATCGCTGGCCGGAGTTAAAATCACGGAATCGCGGAATATGGTATGTAAGAAATTTGCGCTTAATTTTGGCAGCGGCTTTTCGACAAAAGGACGGAAAGATTGCGGGAAAATCACATTACGTGAGATGCCTTTAAACATTGGGGCAATTTCCTCGACCTTATAGCCTGCGATCCCACAGCCTAAGGAAGTGATAAAATATTTATTTTTAGGATGATTTTTGGTGTAAATCTTAAAGTCATCAATATAGTGCTGAATTTGTGAGAGCGGCATTTGTTGCAAATGCTCGTTCATGGTGGGGATGGCATAGCTCTGACCCGCCCAGCCACGACCCATGCCCATGACCGCACCAAAATGCTCAAGTGCCGTTCTAGCGGCTCCACCACCATGCTGGCCAGCCAGGTTGCTGCCGAACACAAAAACGGTATTTTCTGGAAGGGATTTAACAATACTTTCATCGTGATAGTGGTAAGTCATAATTGTCTATTCTAGGCCATCCTGATCTTCATGTTGCCCGTGAAATGAATAGGGGTCAAGGCATTATTCTGCAGCGCTATCCAAACAGATAAGTCAATATTCCACCCATGCGCTAGAATATGATGCCGAGTGCGCCCAAATAAAGCTGCTGGCTAAAAATGCTTGGTTTGTTCTGTCTTTGTTCGCTTTGTAACTGTATATTTTTTGATGATTTTTCAAACCAGATGGCGATTAAAGTGCTAACAAATAATGAGTAGTAATATTGTTTTATTTTACCAAACAGAAACCTAAGCAGGGATTGAGTAATTCAAATTTGCCCTCATAATAAATCACGTCTATATCCGCAGCGAAGTCAGCGAAAGCTATGAGTGATAAAAAGCTCTTTGAATTAGTGACCAGTTATCAACCAGCAGGCGATCAGCCACAGGCCATTGCAAAGCTGGTCAAAGGCATTGAACAGGGTTTTCATGATCAGCTTTTACTGGGGGTAACAGGCTCTGGTAAGACCTATACCATGGCCAATGTCATTGCCCAGACCCAGCGTCCGACCATAGTCATGGCACATAACAAAACCTTGGCTGCGCAGCTTTACGGCGAATTTAAAGCGTTTTTCCCGAATAACGCCGTTGAGTATTTTGTCAGTTATTATGATTATTATCAGCCAGAAGCCTATGTTCCATCTTCAGATACTTTTATCGAGAAAGATGCTGCAATTAATGACCATATTGACCAGATGCGCCTTTCCGCAACCCGTTCACTCTTAGAGCGACGTGATGCAATTATTGTCGCTTCGGTGTCTGCCATTTATGGTTTGGGTGATCCGAATGCCTATATGAGCATGTTGCTGCATGTGGTGGAAGGCGATCGCATTGGCCGTGATGATATTATTCGCCGTCTGGTCGAGATGCAGTATTCGCGTAATGAACTGGAATTCCTGCGCGGTACTTATCGTATTCGCGGTGAAATTATTGATATTTTTCCGGCTGAATCGGATCAGGATGCGATCCGGATTGAACTGTTTGATGATGAAGTTGACTCCATTCGATGGTTTGATCCGCTGACCGGGAAAATGGTTCGTAAAGTACCTCGCGTGACCATTTATCCTAAAAGCCACTATGTGACGCCTAAAGACAATTTATCCCGTGCGATTGAAACCATCCGAGACGAACTTAAAGAGCGTCTGGTGTTCTTCCGGGAAAATGACAAACTGCTGGAAGCACAGCGGATTGAACAGCGGACACGCTATGATCTGGAAATGATGCAACAACTGGGTTATACCAACGGCATTGAAAACTATTCGCGTCATTTATCTGGCCGTCCTGCGGGTGAAGCGCCACCGACCTTGTTCGATTATATTCCGGATGATGCCTTGCTAATTATTGATGAGTCGCATGTGACGGTGCCGCAGATTGGTGCCATGTATAAGGGCGACCGTTCGCGTAAAGAAAATCTGGTCAATTACGGATTCCGTTTGCCAAGCGCGCTGGATAACCGGCCAATGAAATTTGAGGAGTGGGAACGGATTGTGCCGACGACTGTGTATGTCAGCGCAACGCCCGCACGTTACGAGCTGGAAAAGTCCCAGCAGATTGTCGAGCAGGTGGTACGCCCGACCGGTCTGATCGATCCAGAAATTGAAATTCGTCCAGTTCTGACGCAGGTCGATGATGTGCTTTCCGAAATTAATCTGCGTAAAGATATTAATGAGCGGGTGCTGGTTACGACCTTGACGAAGCGTATGGCTGAAGATTTAACCTCTTATTTGAAAGAGTATGGGATTAAGGTTGCTTATTTACACTCGGATATCGATACCGTCGAGCGGGTCAAAATCATTCATGAACTGCGTACTGGGGTGCATGATGTACTGGTCGGGATTAACCTGCTGCGTGAAGGGCTGGATATGCCGGAAGTGTCACTGGTTGCTATTCTGGATGCGGATAAAGAAGGTTTTCTGCGTTCCGAGCGCTCTCTCATTCAGACCATTGGCCGCGCTGCGCGTAACCTGAAAGGTAAGGCGATTCTGTATGCAGACCGAATCACTGATTCGATGCAGAAAGCCATTGATGAGACAGATCGTCGTCGTGCCAAGCAGATTCAATTTAATGAAGAACATGGCATTACGCCGCGCAGTGCAGTGCGTCAGGTGATCAAGGAAATTGATACCGGTGAAGTATTGGATGATGATTCAATTGAATTGAAAGCCTCGGATCAGGCACGTGCGATCAGTGCCGATGAGCGGCATATCATGGCAGATCCGAAAATGTTTGCGAAACACATTAACAAGCTTGAAAAAGAAATGTTGAAAGCTTCCAAAGAGCTGCAGTTTGAGCAGGCTGCGCGTATGCGTGATGAAATTGTACGTTTAAAAGCCCAGATGTTTGATTGATTTTGGTTGCATTAAATCTTATTTAAATGACGTAAAATCAATCACAAAGCAAACATAATGTAACAAATTGAGAGCTGTGATAAAGCTATTGTATGAACAGAATTTTTTTAAATAAATATTTTGTGAACATGTAATAGGTATCTTTATGACAACTCAAAAATCTTCACGTACTGGATTAAAGCTGGCAAAAATTGCGGTGGGTAGTGCGGTTCTTCTCGGTTTGGGCGCCGCTACCATGGCCTATGCGAAAGAGGAGCCATTACCGACCATTGAGAAAGTTGAACTGGACCGTTATCTGGGAACATGGTACGAAGTAGCGCGCAAACCTTTATATTTTCAAAACAAGTGTGACCGTGATGTCACAGCGACTTATACTTTAAATGAAAATGGCAATATCGTGGTGGATAACCGCTGCATTAAAAAAGATGGTGGACAAACCCAGTCATTGGGCGAGGCATTTGTGCAAAATCCACCGCAGAATACCAAGCTAAAAGTCAGTTTCTTACCAGACTTTATTCGCTGGATTCCGGTCGCTCGTGGCGATTATTGGGTCTTAAAACTGGATGAAAATTATCAAACTGTTCTGGTTGGTGAGCCTAAACGCAAATATATGTGGATACTCTCACGTGATCCTCAATTGGATAAAAATGTGGTAAATGAATATTTACAATATGCACAGTCTGTCGGTTATGACCTGAGTGATGTAATTCGTACTAAACAAACTCAAAGATAAAAAGATCGTCTTAATGGGAACCATGCTATGGCATGGTTTTTTATTTTATGAGTCGAAAGACAATCTAAAATCGAGAGATAACTACATTTTAAATAGATGAAGCATCAAGCTTTCTATTGTACTAATCGTTATAATGCCGGCGAATGAAAGTAGAGTTTAACTATGTATAAAGGCATCGCGTTATCTGTCTTGGCCTCTGTGGTTTTTGGAGTGCTCTATATATTTACGCCCTTTTTACAGCCTTTAGACAGTGAACAGACTTTTGCTTGGCGTATGCTGGCGACTTTACCATTCCTCACAGCCTTTATGTGGTGGTCGGGTGATCTGAAACATATCAGCAGTATTTTTAAACGGGTGTTGCAACAGCCTTCATTCTTGATCTGGTTGCTGATTAGTTCACTGTTGTGTACCACGCAATTGTGGTTATTTCTATGGGGACCTATCAATGGCCGTGGCCTCGAAGTCTCGCTCGGTTATTTTCTGCTACCTCTGGTGATGGTGCTGGTCGGCTGTGTGCTTTATAAAGAAAAATTGTCATCTTTCCAGATGGTCGCCGTTGCTCTGGCAATGTTGGGGGTAGGGCATGAAATCTGGCGGATCGGTTCAATCGCATGGGAAACGGTCTATGTCGCTTTAGCTTATCCACTTTATTTCTTTATGCGGCGTAAATTCGCGACCGATCATCTTGGTGGATTCTGGTGGGATCTATTTCTGATTTTGCCTGTGGCATTTTATTTGGGCTTTATCTATAGCGATTCTATGTCGCTTATGTTGAGTCATTCTCATTTGATCCTGGCAGTTCTTGGATTGGGCTTTTTAAGTGCGCTCGGTTTAGGTAGCTATATTTTGGCTAGCCGATATTTACCCTTTGTCATCTTTGGGCTGTTGAGTTATCTGGAGCCGGTACTGCTTGCTTTTGCCTCGATGGCACTGGGTGAGCGTGTGGAATCAGGTGAATGGCTGACCTATATTCCAATCTGGTTGGCTGTTTTACTGTTGATTGTGGAAGGAATATTGCATTTAAAACAGCAGCAGCTGAAAAAAAATGAGCTGGCAAATAAAGCTGCACAGCTAGAAAAAATCAGAAAAAATAATGAATAATGTGGTTTGCATAAGCATTATATTCGTCAGACAATATTGACCTGATTATTTTCAAAATCGTCTACTTTGTTTAAAAGAATGTTTTCTATATTTTAAGGGGATAAACATGTCACAGATTGCGATTCCATATCAATTACGTGCGCGTTTATCACACCTGGAACCGAGCCTGGATTTAAATTGGGAGCGAGAGCTTCATACTGTTCTGGCAGAAGTTTCACCAGAATTAAAAGAAAGTATTGATTTTCAGATTTTAAAGCCCAAGAAAATTCTTTGGGATCGGGAAATGGATCAATACCGCTATCAGGCTCACCATTCGGTAGAATGTCTCAGCCAAAAATTTCTCAATGACCAGATGCGTTACTATGCCAGTACCTTTGGGTTGTCACTAAAAAGTTTGCAGGGTTTGAATGATAGTTTGCAAATCGCAGACTATCTGGAAAACGTCCTGGAACAAATTGATAAAATTGATGTCAATGAAAACTTTCAGATGCAGCGTGAAAAACTGGAACTGCGCCGTACTTTTTTATTGAATGCTGCAGAAATTATTCGTGGTCTTCAATTGCAGCCGGTCGAGGGCGTACGTAAGCTCACTGAACAGCAGGTCAAATGCTTCATTATTGAAGTTTTTATCAAGCAGCAATTGTTGGGTTATTGGTATAAGCCGCTATTAAAAAAACAGACTGCAGAAATGACGCATCCACTTTTCCGTTATTTCCTGATTAAAGAGCAGCAGATTCGTCATTTTGATATTGTCCGTACCTCGCAATTTCTATTTATTGTTGCGCCGGTGATGGATGTGCAGCAAAACCCGTATTCTATTCGTCGTTTCCTGATTGAAGAAAAAGGTGCACTTGAAGATCAGGTCTACCTGAATATCCTGATTTTGGACCTCCAGGATGATATGGATGAAGCGGTGGTAGAAACCCTGAAATCGCAGATGCAGCGGATGGTAACTTTACAGAGTCAGATTCATTTGGATGTAATCGATATCGTGCATACGCTGGAACAGGTGTCTGAACAGAAGTTATTGCCTTTACTGGTTGAGCCCATTCAAGTCGTAGAGAAAAATGCCGATGTGGTGGCACAACGTCACCTGAAACAGTTTGAAGAAATTATGACGCGTGAATTGCTTTTGCCGATGCGGAATGCCATTCGTGATCATTTGTCGCATATTGAAGAGTTTGATTATCTGCATGTGCATAAAATATTTACAGAAATTCTGGCCTATTACCGCGATTTTAAGTCCCAGCCGGGTTTCATGTTTAATCAGTACATCCAGAATTTTGAATATAAACTGCTGGCTTTTATCCGTTTACTGGAAAAGCGTAAAGCGGAAACCTTTATTCCTACTTACCGTAATGAATGGCAAGTCATGCATCAGCGTTCACAGCAGGCTGTTCTGGATATTCAAAATACGATTTCTGAAAATGTACAGCAATACCGGGATCTGAAAAAATATATTAATACACTGCAGCGGCAAAAAGCGGATGAAGCCAAAAAGTCCGTATTTAAAAAGTTATGGCGTAAGAATAATTTCGATGATGCGATTGACACCGCGCTCAACCAATTGCAGCAATTAAAGCGCAGTATGTTTCTGGAAATTATTCAGGTGCCAAGAACACATGAAAACTGTAGCGTATTTCTGGAGTTTGAAAGTTTGCAGCTTTTACAGCAGGTTGATCGCCACTATGCTTTTCCCTCTGGAGACAATGGTCTGACCCGTTTACCTTTGCTCATTCATTTGCCCGAAACCTATGATGATTTTGATGTAGAAAACTTCAATGCCTCCATGAGTCTGGACATGAATTTTTCAGCAGGGAGTAGAATCCAGCCTGAACAGGGTGGGACGCTAAATTTTGAACTTTAGATTTGTTTGAATAAACAACATTTAACAAATTTATACTAGGTATTGAAAAATAGTGGTCTTTAGCATTTTCGGATGCAAAATCATTCAGCTAATTACAACTATTTTTGAAATTTATAGTGAATATACGTTAAAAACTACCCGTCTCAATGAGCTTTTGATTCAAACTTGCGACCAATTCCATTACAATTGTCGGGTTTAGAAATTTATGCTTAGATTTACAATTAATTAGAGGACGTATCTGTGAGCAAAGACACTATTGTTGCCCTCCATGCAGAACACCAAGGTCGCTGGAAAAACCGTGAAGAACTTGCGGAACGTATGATTGCCCTTGTTGGCCAGTTATATCGTGAAAAAAATATTGTAGCTACAGTTTATGGTCGCTCTTTAATTAACCGTTCTGTGATTCAGATTTTGAAAGCACACCGCCGTACTCGCGTACTGGACGTTGAACTTTCTGTAGTTGATACTTTCCCAATTCTTGAAGCATTGGTGAAAGTTGAAAACATCGGTTCTGCTGAAGTTGATCTGGGTAAACTTGCTGTTGAATTTAAAGAAAAAGGCGGCGACATCGATGCATTTGTTGCAGACGCTGTTAAATCGATCGAAGGCAATGCTGCTGCTGTAGAACATAAAGATGTGGTTCTTTATGGTTTCGGTCGTATCGGTCGTATCCTGGCGCGTTTGATGATTGGTCAATCAGGTCTGGGTCGTGGTCTTAGCCTGAAAGCAATCGTTGTTCGTAAATCATCGGATGGTGATTTGGAAAAACGTGCATCTTTATTGCGTCGTGACTCTATTCACGGTCCATTTGCAGGCACAATTTCTGTAGATGAAGAAAACGAAGCAATCATTGCCAACGGTAACTTCATCAAAGTGATTTATGCTTCTAATCCTTCTGAAGTAGATTACACTGCATACGGTATCAACAATGCACTTGTGATCGACAACACAGGTAAATGGCGTGATGCTGAAGGCCTTGCTCAACACCTTAAATGCCCGGGTGCTGCTCGTGTGATTCTGACTGCACCTGGTAAAGGTGACATGAAGAACGTGGTTTACGGTGTAAACCAAGCGGACATCCTTGATGAAGATACAATCATCTCTGCTGCAAGCTGTACGACTAACGCCATTACACCTACGTTGAAAGTATTGCATGACAAATACACAGTGTTGAATGGTCATGTTGAAACAGTTCACTCGTTCACGAACGACCAGAACTTGATCGACAACTACCATAAAGCTGACCGTCGTGGTCGTGCTGCAACATTGAATATGGTCATTACTGAAACTGGTGCAGCGAAAGCAGTAGCGAAAGCGCTTCCAGCTCTTCAAGGTAAATTGACAGGTAACTCTGTACGTGTACCTACTCCAAACGTATCTCTTGCGATTCTTAACCTGACTTTAGGTCAAGACGTTGATCGTGATGAAGTGAATGAATACATTCGTCAGATTTCAATCGGTTCTAGCCTGCAAGGTCAAATCGGTTATACCAACTCGACTGAAGTGGTATCTTCTGACTTTATCGGTTCACGCACTGCAGGTGTATTCGACGCGCAAGCAACGATCACTTCAGGCAACCGTTTAACTGCTTATGTTTGGTATGATAACGAAGTGGGTTATAGCTGCCAGGTATTGCGTATTGCTGAACAAATGGGCGGTGTAAGCTATCCAAAAGTTCCTGCTGAAACTAATGCATAATTAGTATTTAGCAAAAAAAGAGTCTCATTTGAGGCTCTTTTTTATGATTTTTTATTTTTAAAATTTTTTTTCTAGTCCAATAAGAATTCAGAAATCTGCTTGCTGGCGAAATATTAATCTGATAACTTACAAAGAGTAAGTATATTAAAATGAGTAAGTAATAAAAATATTGTGAGAATGTTATGACAAATTATGCAATCAGCCCATTATTAGGTCAGGTTTTATCAACTGAATGTCCATCACGTGAAATATTGGAACACCTTGCCAATAAATGGTCGGTCTTGGTTTTGCGTTGCTTGAGTGAGGGGGTGCATCGTTTCAGTGAACTGAAACAAAGGATTGAAGGGGTAAGTGAAAAGATGTTGTCCCAGACTTTAAAAATGCTAGAGCAGGATGGTTTTATTTTGAGAACGGTTTATCCGGTGGTACCGCCAAAAGTGGAATATCAATTGACGATTACCGGTTCACAAGCGGCTGAAAAAATCATGTATTTAATTGGCTGGATTGAAAAAAGTCTGCCAGATATTTTAGAGCATAAACAAAGTGTTATTAAATAGTTATCGTTAAATGGTAGCAAGGAAGTTTGCATAAAAATAGAAAATTTGGACTTATCTTGGTTTATATAAAATACAGATTTTAAAAGGTATCCGCATCAGAATATTTTCTTGTGAATACGATTTTTGAAAATTTACTCCTCTATAAATTATTTTAAAAATCATCAAGAAGTTCACAAAAAAAATTTCCAGAATAGGGGGTAGTACTAGGGGGAAAAACGTTTCACTTCCTACTATTTATTTTCCATCTTTTAAACATTCTTTTTCCAAATCTATGTCTTGAATAGATCAAATAGGCTCGGTGAGAAAACGACTAACTAAGATTTATGGAATTGCTGCATAATTCTATTCGAGAAATTCTTTAAAATATGGCAGAATATGGGGTTTTAAAGTTTTTAGAGGATTGGCAATATGCGCTTTGTTGATGAAGCAGTCATTACCGTAGAGGCTGGCGACGGTGGCAATGGCGTAGCCAGTTTTCGCCGTGAAAAATTCGTGCCATTTGGTGGTCCAGATGGTGGTGATGGTGGTCGTGGCGGCAGCATTTATATTCAGGCTGACGACGACACCAGTACGCTAGTTGATTATCGTTATACACGTAAATATCGTGCAGAACGAGCAAAAAATGGCCGTGGGGCGAACTGTGCTGGTCGTGGCGGTGAAGATACCGTATTAAAAGTTCCGGTAGGAACAACAATTGTAGATGTAGAGTCTGGTGACATTATTGGCGACTTGATCGAAGACGGTCAACGCGTGAAAGTTGCAGCAGGCGGTGATGGTGGTTTAGGTAATACCCACTTTAAATCATCGACCAACCGTTCACCACGTAAATGTACGCATGGTCAAAAAGGTGAATTCCGTGAAATCCGTCTAGAGCTTAAAGTTCTGGCAGATGTCGGCTTGCTGGGTATGCCAAATGCGGGTAAATCAACCTTCATTCGTGCAGTCTCGGCAGCAAAACCAAAAGTTGCAGATTATCCATTTACCACCATGGTGCCAAACCTGGGTGTGGTCGATGCCGATAGTCACCGTTCATTCGTGATGGCGGATATTCCGGGCCTGATCGAAGGCGCATCTGAAGGTGCAGGTCTTGGGATTCGCTTCCTGAAGCACTTGGCGCGTACCCGTATCTTGTTACACATCGTTGACGTACAGCCGATTGATGGCTCAGATCCGGCACATAATGCTAAAGCAATTATGAAAGAGTTAGAAAATTTCTCCCCAACGCTTTCAAAACTGCCGATCGTATTGGTGCTGAACAAAGTCGATCAGTTGGCTGAAGAAACACGTGAAGAATGGTGCACCCATATTCTTGAAGAATTGCAGTGGGAAGGCCCAGTTTTTGAGACTTCTGGCTTAACGGCTGAAGGCACCAAAGACGTAGTTTACTACCTGATGGATCAGATCGAAGAGCAACGTGAACGCGAAGCTGAAGATCAAGAATATGCAGCAGAAATGAAAGCATTCCGTGATCAGCTTGAAGCTGAAACACGTGAACAAACCATCGCTGCAAAAGAAGCGTATCGTGAGATGCGTCGTCAGCAACGTCTTGCCGGTATTCTGGGTGATGACGAAGATGATGAAGATGGCGATGATGATAGTGATGTGGAAGTGTACTACGTACGCTAATCTCTGAGAGAAGAGTCTGAGGACAAGATGATAGAAGTGGTAGATGGGCAACGTCAGCTCAAGGGTTGTAAACGAATCGTTGTTAAAATCGGATCATCTTTACTCACAGCAAACGGACAAGGTTTAGATTTAGATGCTATCTCGCATTGGGCGGGACAAATCGCAGATCTACACAATGCAGGACACGAGATTATTCTGGTGTCTTCCGGTGCTGTGGCTGAAGGTATGGTTCGAATGAAACTTGAGAATCGACCCACCGATCTACCCAGTCTTCAGGCTTGTGCTGCCATCGGTCAGATGGGCCTGATTCATACCTGGTCAAGCGTACTTGAGAAGCATCAGATTCGAACTGCGCAAGTATTGTTAACCCATGATGATCTGGCAGATCGTCGTCGCTACCTCAACTCATGTGATGCCTTGCAGAACCTGATTGATTGGCGCGTGATTCCGGTGATCAATGAAAATGACACGGTTTCGACTGACGAAATTCGCTTTGGTGACAACGACACGCTTGCGGCCATGGTGGCAGGTCAGGTTCATGCAGACCTTCTGATTATCTTAACGGATCAGGAAGGGATGTTTGACTCAGACCCACGGTCTAATCCAGATGCCAAACTGTTCCATACCGTACGTGCGATGGATGAAAGTCTGTTTGATATGGCCGGTGGAGGCGGTAAATTTGGTCGTGGTGGCATGCTGACCAAAGTTCGTGCTGCACGTCTGGCTGCAAAGTCGGGCTGTCCGACCTTAATTGCAAGTGGTGATAGTGATGGTGTTCTATCACGTCTAATGTCTGGCGAATTGTTAGGCACCTTATTTGTCACTGACAAAGACCGGATGACAGCGCATCAGCAATGGTTGGCGGCTCACTTGCAAACCGCAGGTCGTTTGGTGATTGATGATGGTGCAGTAAAAGCCATTAAAGACAATCATCGTAGCTTGTTGCCTGTAGGCGTCAAAGCTGTTGAAGGTCACTTCGAACGTGGTGATGTGGTGGAATGTGTTGATACACAAGGTCACCGGATTGCTGTAGGGCGTGTCAATTTCAGTTCGCGTTCAGCAGATATCGTTCGTGGTCTGGCATCAGATAAAGTGCATCAGGTGTTAGGTGAAGCGCGTTCGCTGGAAATGATTCATCGCAATCATATGGCGATTTACTAAATTATTCAGATTCAAGTTTAGAGATTCAAAAAATCCCGCTTTCGAGCGGGTTTTTTATGACATTTTAATTAGATTTATTTGATCCAGCCCATTCGAATTAAAGGCGAAAATACCCAATAATGAATACCCAAAATAAAGTTTATGATTTGATTCTCATATTTCCACCACAGCGGCAAGCCAGCTAAATTTACTATTATTGCCATCAGAAATGCACCCAGCATATCAATTGGAAAATGCACACCGACATAAATACGCGACCATGCCACCAGCCAAGCTGTCCAGATTAGAATTCGTCCCAAGTCTCGCTGCGGTGAAAAATAATAGGCGAAGGCAATCCCACTAAAAATACTCATATGGTTGCTGGGAAAAGAACCAGTCGGTGCATGTTCAATCAGGGTGCGACCAACATCCATCACAAACGGGCGTGGGGTATTGAGTACCGCAGACAATACTTCACTCATCAATAATGTAATAGCTGTAAAGATGAAGGCTTTAATAATCCCTGTTTTTACTTCGTAACTACCACGGAACCAAGCAATAGCAAAAATCAGCAAAAAGAGATAAACCAGGTCATGCGCAATCAGGGAGGCATAGTTGATCATCCAGATTGAGGCTTGGTCGGGTACATTTAAGATATGAAACAGGTAAAGATTCAGTTGGTCAAGGGACATGAGCAGAGAGGACTGGAACAAATGTCCGTTACTCTAAACCGGTCAAACCTCAATTCCTACCTGAGTTTGTATGAATTTGTAGCCTCGCTTTTTAAAGAATATTCACATGATAAAAAACCACTCAAAAGAGTGGTTCTTAAAAGTCTGAATAATATAATGAGGTCTTATTTAAACTGAATCGCTCCATTCGCGCTGACGGCCATTTGCGATTCGCCTGCTGCAACTTCCTGCTCAGGAACCGCCATATCAGCCGATGCAGATTTCATCATGGCCATACGCGGTACTGGCTGTGGTGAATAATTGTTAGTATTCAGGTTTAAGTTCACCAGTTGATAACTCGGTTTGTTCCAGGTCTGGGTGAGTGCCTGTGCGCGTTGCTGGAAGTTTTTGGTGGCTTCAATCATCAGCTCGCTTTCAACTTTTTTACGCTTTTCGTCAGATACCTTGAAATTAATCGACTGGGTCTGGAAGTGCTGTTGTAATTCAGCAATCAATTGAGATGTCGCTTTAAAATCTTTTGATTCCAGACGAATCTGGGCACGACCACGCCATTCTTTTAATTTGCGGTTGTCATTGTCATAAATAGGGTAAGTACTTTGTGCCCCAGTCTCGATTTTCACAGTTTGATATTTGCGTGCTGTGGCAATTGCTTGATTCATCAGCTGGTTAATTTGAGTGGCTAGTTCAGCCGGCTGTTTGTTGGATTTTTCAATATAAAGCACAGCATGCATTTCATCATTTGAGATTTCACGGCTAGCCTCTGCTGAAAGATTAACAACATTATAATTCAGAGATTCAGCAGGAGCTGCAAATGCGCCTGTGGCGAGGGTGCTGGCAAGGATCAAACTGGTAAGTGCTAAGAGACGCATGAAATTGTCCTGTTTTTCTTAAAATTGGCCATCTAAGCCGTTGTTAAAATATTAAATCTCAATTGTGATCTTTTTACGAAATATTTGTCGTAAGAGTGTTAAATTTTCTTTAATTTTATCTTATTATTTAATTTATATTTATTATTAATAATTAAATACTTAATGAATAATTTTAAGATTGATTACCTGAATGCCGCCTGCGCTACAAAAAACCATAAAAGAACACGCTTTTCTTTCTGCTGTCACACTGTAAGATGATGATTTAGGGGATGGATTAGCATGATGTTTTTTTTCGATAAAGATTAGGACAAAATGTGACTGAAAGTTGTTTATTTTCCTGAAAAATTCGGTATCATCCGCCTCCTAGTTATTCGAATACAAAACTGCTAGCTAGAACCTTTATAAAGCGCCGAGTCAAAGGACCAAACGTCACCAGACTTATTTCTTTCACCCATATCAGAGATGGTAATTCGATATGAGCGTTACTTCTGTAAACCCTGCCACCAATTCCACAAACGAATACTACTTGACTCGCCAAAGTCAGATGGAATCGAATGTGCGTAGTTATCCACGTAAATTACCGTTAGCGATAGCGAAAGCACAAGGTTGCTGGGTTACCGATGTTGAAGGTACTGAGTACCTTGATTGTTTAGCTGGGGCAGGGACGTTGGCTTTAGGCCATAATCATCCTGCAGTCATTCAAAGTATCCAAGATACGATTGCAAGCGGTTTACCATTGCATACGTTGGATCTTACTACTCCTTTAAAAGATGCTTTTACTGAAGCACTTCTTTCTTATCTTCCAGGTGGCCAAGAAGAATACTGCTTGCAGTTCTGTGGTCCCTCGGGTGCAGATGCAACCGAAGCCGCGATTAAACTGGCAAAAACCTTTACTGGTCGTAGCTCAGTGATCAGCTTTTCTGGCGGCTACCACGGTATGACCCACGGTGCATTGGCAATGACAGGTAACCTATCTGCGAAAAATGCAGTGAACGGTTTGATGCCGGGTGTACAGTTCATGCCGTATCCGCATGAATACCGTTGCCCATTGGGTCTTGGTGGTGAAGCCGGTGTTGATGCTTTAACTTATTTCTTTGAAAACTTCATTGAAGATGTCGAAAGTGGTGTGACCAAACCTGCAGCTGTAATTCTTGAAGCGATTCAAGGTGAAGGCGGTGTGGTAACGGCGCCAGTAAAATGGTTGCAAAAAATCCGTGAAGTGACTGAAAAACACAACATCGTATTGATTCTTGATGAAGTTCAGGCTGGTTTTGCACGTTCAGGCAAAATGTTTGCATTCGAACACGCAGGTATCGAACCTGATGTTGTAGTGATGTCTAAAGCCGTAGGTGGTAGCTTACCGCTTGCCGTACTTGGTATTAAACGTAAGTTTGATGCTTGGCAGCCAGCAGGTCATACCGGTACTTTCCGTGGTAACCAATTGGCGATGGGTACAGGTCTTGCAACGATCAATACCATTAAAGAACAGAACCTGGCTCAAAATGCACAAGAGCGTGGTGATTTCCTGCAAGCTGAACTTAAAAAACTGGCTACTGAATTCCCCTGTATCGGTAACGTGCGTGGCCGTGGTCTGATGATCGGCGTTGAAATCGTAGATGAGCGCAAAGATGCGGATCATATGGGTTCTTTACCTGCTGATGGTCAGTTGGCTGCAGCGATCCAAACCGCTTGTTTCAACAATAAATTATTGCTTGAGAAAGGTGGTCGTAACGGTACAGTGATTCGTTTACTTTGCCCGTTGATCATTACTCAAGACGAATGTGTTGAAGTGATTGCTCGTTTCAAAAAATCGGTTGCTGAAGCACTAGTTGCAGTTCGAGGCGCATAATTCATGGTAGATTTCGCAGAACATCGTAAAGCGTTACTCTGTAATGATGCTGCATCCATTGCTGACTATCAGGCTGGCATGGATCAAGCGACCAAAGCGGTTGCAGCATGGTTGCAAAATGACAAAATGTACACGGGTGGCAGCATCAAGGAATTGCGTAGCGCAATTTCTTTCAATCCTTTAAAAGAAGGTTTGGGTGTAGAAAAATCTCTTGAGCGTATGGTTGAGCTATTCCTCAACAAGAGCTTAAAAGTACATCATCCACATTCACTTGCGCATCTTCACTGTCCAACAATGGTGACCAGTCAGATCGCGGAAGTGCTGATTAACGCAACCAACCAGTCAATGGACTCATGGGATCAAAGCCCGGCCGGTTCGTTGATGGAAGTTCAGCTGATTGACTGGTTACGTCAAAAAGTGGGCTATGGTGCAGGTCAGGCCGGTGTATTCACTTCTGGTGGGACGCAGTCTAACTTGATGGGCGTATTGCTGGCGCGTGATGCTTGCATTGCGAAAAACTGGAAAGACGAAAACGGTAATCCGTGGTCGGTTCAGCGCGATGGTATTCCTGCGGATGCGATGCATAATGTCAAAGTCATCTGTTCTGAAAATGCACATTTCTCTGTGCAAAAGAACATGGCGATGATGGGCATGGGCTTCCAGTCAGTGGTCACTGTTCCTGTGAATGAAAATGCACAGATGGACGTAGATGCACTGGAAAAAACCATGGCGCATCTTCAGTCTGAAGGCAAGATCGTGGCATGTGTGGTGGCAACAGCGGGTACAACGGATGCTGGTGCGATTGATCCATTGAAAGCAATTCGTGAAATCACCAATAAATATGGCGCGTGGATGCACATCGATGCGGCATGGGGTGGTGCACTGATTCTATCCAATGACTATCGTTCTATGCTGGACGGGATTGAGCTGTCGGATTCGATCACGCTTGATTTCCATAAGCATTATTTCCAGACCATTTCTTGTGGTGCGTTCTTGTTAAAAGATGAAGCGAACTACCGTTTCATGCATTATGAAGCTGAGTATCTGAACTCTGCCTATGATGAAGAACACGGCGTTCCGAATCTGGTGTCTAAGTCGCTACAAACCACGCGTCGTTTTGATGCTCTGAAATTGTGGATGACGGTGGAAGCACTGGGCGAAGAGCTTTATGGTTCGATGATCGATCATGGCGTGAAATTAACCCGTGATGTGGCAGACTACATTAAAGCGACTGATGGTCTGGAGCTTCTGCTTGAGCCTCAATTCGCATCTGTCTTGTTCCGTGTGGTTCCAGCGGGATATCCGGTTGAATTACTCGATACGCTCAATCAAAACGTAGCAGACGAACTGTTTGCGCGTGGTGAAGCGAACATTGGTGTGACGAAAGTCGGTCAGGTTCAGTCTCTGAAAATGACTACTTTAAGCCCGGTTGCAACGCTTGATAACGTGAAGAACTTGCTGGCATTAGTGCTTGCAGAAGCGGATCGTATCAAAGATTCAATCGCTGACGGTACTTATACGCCACCCATTGCATAAGTGATGGTGGTGTGAAAAAAAGGAGATCGAAATGATCTCCTTTTTTGTGCGCTTAAAAATAAAAAAAGGTCCTTTCCCAGATCGAAATTCCTCACAAAAACACGGAAGGTCTGAATCCCGTTTGGCCTGTTATTTATTTGTCATAGGCTTATGTAAAACTGGGGAGCAGGATTTATCCTGAGTTCAGGTTTATAAAAATTGTTACATGTCATTGGTCTAAAATTTTTTATTGAAGTGAATGACATAAAGAACTTAATCATTGAAATCCATAAAAATTTAATCAAGAAAAAGCCGCTAGATTAAAAATCACTAAATCGTAATAAAGCTGTAACTTATCTGTCATATTCTAAAATCAAAATGCAGGTATCGAAAGAAGTACAAAACTGAATAAAAAGTGGTGTACTCCAAATTTGCATAAATGAGAGAGATACTAGAATGCGCTTTACAAATATAGCTTTAGCATTAGCAGTAACCGGGGCAACTGCTGTAACGACTGCACACGCAGCACGTGACACCATTCAAATTGCAGGTTCTTCAACTGTACTTCCATATGCCAGTATCGTGGCAGAAGAATTCGGTAATACTTTTCCACAGTTTAAAACACCAGTTGTCGGTTCTGGCGGTTCTTCAGGTGGTTTAAAGCAGTTCTGTAATGGCGTGGGTGATAACACGATTGATATCGCAAACTCTTCTCGTCAAATCAAGAGTACAGAGCTGGCAGAATGTAAAAAGAATGGCGTTAACCAAGTCCTAGAAATCAAAATTGGTTATGACGGTATTGTGTTTGCATCGAATGCAAACAAAGCGGCTTATAAACTGCGTCCACAACATGTCTTCGCTGCACTTGCTGCACAACTCCCATCAAATGGAAAAATGGTCGCTAACCCGTACACGCGTTGGAACCAAATTGACAAAGCACTTCCGAATGAACCTATCACCCTGGTAATTCCTGCGTCGAATCATGGTACGCGCGAAGTCTTCCAGGAGAAAATGGTGGATGCAGGTTGTGAAACGTATGCTGCAATTAAGTCTCTAGACAAAGATGCCAAGAAAAAAGCTTGTACAACATTCCGTAAAGATGGCCGTGTGGTTGAGATTGCCGGTGACTATACCGAAACATTGGCACGTTTAAAAACTTCTCCAAGTGCGGTAGGTGTGTTTGGCCTAGGTTTCTATGACCAGAACCGTGACCGTCTACGTGTTGCTACGGTGAACAATGTAGCGCCTTCTGAAAAGACCATCTTGAATGGTGCTTATCCGGTATCACGTCCATTGTTCTTCTATGTGAAAGGCGAGCACTTGAAATCGATCAAAGGCTTACCGCAGTTCACAGAATATTTCCTGAACAAGAAAGTATCTGGCAAAGGCTCTAAGCTGGAAAAAGCAGGTCTGATTTCAATGTCTGATAAAGAACGTGCGGCAGTCCTGGCAAATTTCAAGGCTGGTAAAGCGGTTGTTGTGAAGTAATAAATGATTTTGAAAACGCTGGTGGTAGGGTCAACCTACCATCGGCTTTTTGCGATAAACAAGTTTTTTCAAACCATGAAAATTGAAAAAACAGTGGAGAATACATGAATCTGCTACTTATAGGTGTGTTATTGGCCATCATGGCCATAGCCTATCAAATCGGATTAAGTAAAAGCCGTAGCTTAGCAGGTAAGGGAAGCAATTCTGCAAACTTACACTCGCGTCCCGGATATTATGGTGCCCTGGTTGCACTATGGTGTGGTATCCCTGCGTTTTTAATTTTGATTGTTTGGAACATGGTGGAACCCACTTTTCTGGAGCAAGTGGTACTCAACCATTTGCCAGAAAATGTTTCTGCTAGTCTGGATCCGGCAAGTCTGAGTGTTGTGATTGATCGCGTTCAGGCACTTGCCTCAGGTTTCGGGGTCAGTGATACACCTGCAGCCTATGAAGTTGCAGCAGCAGAACAGTTGGCTAAATTCTCGACCATTGGTACCTTTGCCAAATTGGCAGTCGTGATTTCGGCTGCACTGGCCGGTCTGGTCTGGGCCAAGAAACATATTAGCCAGGAATTCCGTGCGCGTAACCAAGTCGAAAAAATGATTAATATCGGCCTGGCATTGTGTTCTGGTGTGGCGATTCTGACCACCCTCGGGATTGTGATGTCGATGTTTGGCGAGGCGATGCGCTTCTTCAGCTTCGTCAGCCCACTGGATTTCTTCTTTGGTACCCAATGGAACCCGGGGTTTAGCACCTCTGGCAGTGCTGAAGGCAGTTATGGTTTATTGCCACTGTTATGGGGCACGCTCATGGTCAGCGGGATCGCACTCTTAGTTGCAGTTCCGGTTGGCCTGATGATTGCGATCTATCTGGCAGAATACGCTTCACCGCGGTTCCGCTCTTGGGCAAAACCCACGATTGAAGTGCTGGCGGGTATTCCTACGATTGTCTATGGTGTTTTTGCCTTGATGATCATCGGTCCATTCCTTAAAAGTATGGGTGCTCTGGTCGGACTCGAAATTAATGCCACCAGCGCGCTGACCGCCGGTCTGGTCATGGGCATCATGATTATTCCGTTCGTATCTTCTCTGTCAGATGACATCATTACTCAGGTGCCGCGTGCCTTACGTGATGGTTCTTTGGGATTGGGTGCGACTAAATCTGAAACGATCCGTCAGGTGGTTTTACCGGCAGCCTTGCCGGGTATTATCGGTGCATTCCTCTTGGCTGCGTCGCGTGCAATTGGTGAAACCATGATCGTGGTTCTTGCAGCCGGGAACAGCCCGCAGTTGCATGCCAATCCGCTTGAAGCCGTATCTACGGTCACGATTACCATCGTGAATCAGTTAACTGGCGATACTGATTTTGCTAGTCCGCAAGCATTGGTGGCTTTTGCACTAGGATTGACGCTATTCGTCATTACCTTAGGTTTGAACATTGTTGCACTGATCATCGTGCGTAAATATCGTGAGCAATACGACTAATGAGTACTTCAAATACAACGCCTGTGGATCAGCGTATTGATCCATCCATCGCCGCCGAGCTGCGTAAAAAGCGTAAGAAGACCATTCAAAGCTCTTTGGCACGACGTCATCGTAAAGAAAAAACCTTCCGTTTATTTGGTTTCTCTGCGGTACTGGCAGGTCTGTTCTTTGTGGTATTGCTGTTCGGGAGTATTTTATCCAAAGGTTTGCCTGCATTCTGGCAAAGCAGCATGAGTTTGCCGATTCATTTCGATCCAGCCATTGTGGATATTGGTCCAAAACCGAAGCCAGCAGCAGGAGAATCTCCAGCACAGTTTGAAGATCGCTTTATCGCGTGGCAGACCGAAGTCGGAATGGTGGATTGGGATGCCCTGATTATCAATGGCATGATCGCCAAAGACAGCAAGCTGGAAAGCCAGCGTGATGAACTGGGTTCTTTATATACCAGTTCTGAGGCGTATCGTTTGCGTGACATGGTCATGAATGATCCAAGTCTGGTCGGTCAAAGCAAGGAAGTGAAAATTCTGGCGGATGCCAATGTCGATGTCTGGCTAGCGGGAAATATTGACCGTGATCTTCCCGATGAACAGCAGCAGCTCAGTCCTGAAGTGCGCCAGGTGGCGGATGAGATGAAAGCCTCTGGTGTGATTGAAAATAGTTTCAATACCAATATTTTCACCAGTCCTGATTCGCGCAGCTCACCAGCAACTTCTGGCTTGGCAGGCGCCTTTATGGGCTCGCTGTTCATGATGATGATCGTGATCTTTATCTCGATTCCAATCGGGGTGGCTTCCGCGATCTATCTGGAAGAGTTTGCACCGAAAAACTGGATTACCGATGTGGTCGAAGTCAATATTAACAACTTGGCAGCCGTTCCCTCAATTGTCTTCGGTCTATTGGGTGCAGCGATCTTCATTGGCTGGATGCATTTGCCACTCTCAGCACCATTGGTGGGTGGTCTGGTGCTGAGTCTGATGACCTTACCGACTGTGATCATCACCACACGCGCATCACTTAAAGCGGTTCCACCTTCGATTCGTCAGGCAGCTTTGGGCCTCGGTGCTTCTCGCATCCAGACAGTATTCCATCACGTCTTGCCTTTGGCTTTACCGGGTATTTTGACAGGCGCAATTATCGGGGTTGCACAAGCTTTAGGTGAAACCGCACCATTGTTATTAATCGGGATGAGTGCTTTTGTTGCCAGTGTTCCAGCCACACCATTTGATCAGTCAACGGCTTTACCTGTACAGATTTTCTTATGGCAAGGCAATGAATTGCGTAACTTCTTTGAAGGGCGTACCGCAGCAGCAATTATTGTACTTCTGGCCATGATGATCAGCTTGAACAGCCTGGCCATCTGGTTACGTAAGAAATTTGAAGTCCGTTGGTAATAGGGGCAGAATCATGAACACAACTGTTATTCAAAATTCCTTAAAAAAGGATCAAATCGTGAATCCACAACAGACACAATTCACCTCGGATGAGGCGACACAAAAGCCAGCAACTCCGTTTGTTTCCCAGTTCGATACGCAAAGCAGCAGCAAAAAAGATGCGAAGTCGACGAATGTGAAACTTAGTACTTCTGATGTGCATGTGTACTATGGTGAAGCGGAAGCGATTAAAGGCATTGACCTGAACATTTATGAAAATGAAGTGATTGCTTTTATTGGGCCATCAGGCTGTGGTAAATCGACCTTCCTGCGTACCTTAAACCGCATGAACGATACCATTGATAGCTGCCGTGTAACCGGTAAAGTTATGCTAGACAATCAGGATATTTATGATCCAAATCTAGATGTGGTCTTGCTACGTGCACAGGTTGGTATGGTGTTCCAGAAGCCGAACCCATTCCCGAAATCAATCTTCGATAATGTCTCCTATGGTCCGAAGCTGCATGGTTTGGCGCGTGACAAGTACGATCTTGAAGAAATTGTAGAAGGTAGCTTGCGTAAAGCCGGTTTGTGGGAAGAAGTGAAAGATCGTTTAAACCAGCCGGGAACAGGTTTATCGGGTGGTCAGCAGCAACGTCTGTGTATCGCACGTACCATTGCAGTCAGCCCGGAAGTCATTTTGATGGATGAACCGTGTTCGGCACTCGATCCAATTGCAACCGCCAAAGTGGAAGAGCTGATTTCGGAGCTATCTACGCAATATACCATCGCGATTGTAACTCACTCTATGCAACAGGCAGCACGTGTATCAGATCGTACTGCTTATTTCCATTTGGGTGATCTGATTGAAGTCAACTCGACCGAAAAAGTCTTTACCCAGCCAGATCATCAGTTGACTGAAGCCTATATTACCGGGCGTTTCGGTTAATACGATATCTAAAATAAGAGCCGCAAGGCTCTTTTTTTATAGGTGAAACAGATGGTGATAATCGTAATAATTCTCGAAATAAAGTTGAAAAAAACCGAAATTGACCTAATCTAAAGAAATAAATCCGAATTAAATAGAGAATAGATTTTTTATGTTATTTCATACTCCGAAACTGTCCGCTGAAATCCGTATTAGTCATCTCAATGCGCGTATCAATGAACAACGAAAAAAAATAGCGCAAACTACTGGCTCTAAACTGGAACTTTTACAGTTGTCGCAACAACTGTCAAAAGAATCGCGTGCGCGTAAGAAAACCAATCAAAAAATCTATGTACTCGATTTTAAAGGCGATATGGCGGCTTCTGCGGTAGAAGGCTTACGTGAAGAAATCACCCTGATTCTGGCCACTGCCAAAGCAGGTCGTGACCGTGTGGTAGTGCGTCTGGAAAGTCCGGGTGGCATGGTACATGGTTATGGACTTGCAGCAGCTCAACTGGTACGTTTACGTGAGGCAGGTTTTCATCTGACCATCTGTGTCGATAAAGTAGCTGCTAGTGGCGGTTATATGATGGCGTGTATCGCCAATGAGATTATTTCTGCACCATTTGCGATTGTCGGTTCAATTGGTGTAGTTGCTCAAGTCCCCAACTTTAACCGTCTGCTGAAAGACAATAAAATCGACTTTGAACTCTATACCGCAGGACAGTACAAACGTACCGTGACCATGTTTGGTGAAAATACTGAAGAGGGTAAGGCCAAGTTTGAAGAAGAATTACAGCAAACCCATGCTTTATTCAAACATTTTGTTGAGAAGTATCGCCCGCAGCTGAATATTGAAAAAGTGGCCACTGGTGAGCATTGGTATGGTCGGGATGCGCTAGATCTAAATCTGGTGGATAAACTGCAAACCTCAGATGAATACCTGCTCAACTTGTTAACCCAACATGATATCTATTCCATCCAGACCCGAAAAAAACCAACTTTGGGTGAAAAGCTGGGCCTGCAAGCAGCGCAAATTGCTGATTCACTGGTACCCACTGTCATGAATAAAGTGATGGAAAGTTTAAGTAAAGCCAACGCAAATCTGGTGCAAATGCGTGATCCAAAACTTTAATCCAATTGATCTTGAATGAATTTTAAAGCTCACTTCGGTGAGCTTTTTTATTTTTTGAAATCATATTGTTATGATATAAGTGGAGTACTCTGATTGAGTCTAGGCTCATATGCTCACGTTTATTTTGTTGCTTGGTTTTTTTAGTATCGTATTTATTCCGATGTTATGTATGCTTTATTCTGAAGCAAAATTAACTCAGGATAATTCTAAGAAGGTTTTGTTTTGGCTGAGTTTTCTACCCGGCGTTTGTATCTTTCTGCTGTATAGCTTTCTAAAGCCCAATGATCCACCTGTTATTCCATCGAAGGAATGTGGTGTTGTGCAGTTTTATCAGATGCATAAAGTTCGAGGTGGTAACGAATTTGAACGTGTGAGTATTCGCTTTGATGGCGCTCAATATAGTCGGCATTTATTTTTCGATAAGCATCTGGATAAAATTCCTCAAGGCCAAAAGGCCTGTTTTGAATATCTAGATAAGTTCAAATATCCACATTTGTCAGAATCTAAGTTTGTTCAATGGATTGAACCGAATGAAATGTAAACCATCATTGAAACTAATCAGATAATATAAAGCATATTTCATTGTTAGAGCAGAAACATGGCTATAGCTGAAGCATTTCTTGCGACGCAAAATTGTTATTTTAATTATGAATTTGAAGAACTTTATTTAGAGGATGATTTTCCTGAGGAGTTATTTGTGTCACTGCGTGGCATGATGTTCCGTCATGAGATTCAATATCCTGATGCAACCTATTTCATTTATTACAGTGAGATGTTGACGGGGAATGAACTGCAAAAAATGAAAGATGATTGGATGCGATATTGCCCACATTCATAATTGAAGATATGAATGTAATTAAATCCGTGATCCAAAACTTTAATTCAATTGATCTTGAATGAATTTCAAAGCTCACTTCGGTGAGCTTTTTTATTGGTCGATATCAACTGCAGACCGCCTGTTACCGCTGCACCAATCGTAGCAAGCAAGACGTCTTTGTGTGCATCCCACATGTCACCTTGTTGTCCATTATAGTTTTCAGCTTCCTCGGGAGATAAACCAATGGCAATCAGCCATTCCAGCCACTCATAGATCATACTGCTGGCCACCACGAACTGAATCACCAGCAGGAAAATGACCACAGGTTTTTGCTGTGGCAACCAGACCTGAAACAGGCGATGGAAAATTGGATAAAGTAATAATCCGTAGGCCAGATGGACAAATCGGTCGAACATATTACGTGACCAGTGCATCGCTTCATTCAGATTAAAGCCAAAAATCTGCTCGATCCACTGGTTATAAGGCACATAAGAATACAGATAGTGTGCAGCAATCACATGAATAATCAAAAAAAGAATATATAAATTAAAACTTAAAAAATTCAGGCCGATTTTATACAGGCAGATGAGCAGCATGATGATCATGAAAACTGTGCCTGCCTGATGCAAGAGATAAGCTTCCAGTTCTAAAGGACGAATACTGGCAAGCAAAATCGCCAGAATTAAAATGCCTAGGCTTGTGTAATGTTTGGCGGAAAGTTGATGCTCAATCATGTCGTTATTATGAAATATCTTTTTTAAAATAAAACACATTATAAATAAAAAGGCGAAGCCTGAGCTTCGCCTTTTCGTCTTATTGCAAATTAGATTTTAGCAATCAGCTCAGCCACTTGTTTGGCTTGGTCAGCAGCATTACCTGTATATGATGCAGGGGTCATTTCTGCTAAACGTGCACGGTCAGCAGCGGGAACAGCTTCTAACTCGTTACCTTTTACGAAATCAACCATCATTTCGCGAGTCATGGCTTGACCACGAGTAAGCGCTTTTAATTTTTCGTATGGTTTTTCAACGTTGTAACGACGCATTACAGTTTGAATTGGTTCAGCCAATACTTCTTGCGCATTGTCCAAGTCTTCATTGATACGTGCAGCATTCAACTCAAGTTTGCCAATACCTTTAGAGCAAGCTTCAAAAGCAATTAAGCTTTGCGCAAAACCAACACCCATGTTGCGAAGCACAGTCGAGTCAGTCAGGTCACGCTGCCAGCGAGAAATTGGCAGTTTTTCGCCAAGGTGAGCAAGGACAGCATTTGCAATACCCAGGTTACCTTCAGAGTTTTCGAAGTCGATCGGATTAACTTTGTGCGGCATGGTTGAAGAACCGACTTCGCCTTCTTTCAGTTTTTGCTTGAAGAAACCAAGAGAGATATAGCCCCAAACGTCACGGTTAAAATCGATCAGAATAGTGTTGAAACGACGCAGTGCATCAAACAATTCAGCCATATAGTCGTGTGGCTCGATTTGAGTGGTGTACGGGTTGAAGTCTAGACCCAAAGACTCTACAAATGCTTGTGAATGCGCAGGCCAGTTGATGTCTGGGTAAGCAGAGTAGTGCGCATTGTAGTTACCGACTGCACCATTGATTTTGCCCAGTAGCTCAACATTTTTAAACTGTTTGATTTGACGTGCAAGACGGTAAGCCACGTTCGCCATTTCTTTACCCAAAGTTGTTGGGCTTGCAGTTTGACCATGAGTACGAGACAACATTGGCTGGTCTGCATGCTTTTCAGAAAGCGCAACGATTGAATCAATGATTTGCTGCATAGATGCAACTAGTACATCACGACCACTTTTCAGCATTAAGGCATGTGACAGGTTGTTGATATCTTCAGAAGTACATGCAAAGTGAATGAATTCACCGGCATTTTTCAATTCATCGATATTGGCAATTTTTTCTTTCAGGAAATATTCAACCGCTTTAACGTCGTGGTTGGTGGTGCGTTCGATCTCTTTGATGCGATTGGCATCATCTTCAGAGAAATTGCTTAAAATCGCATCAAGCGCTGCATTAGTTTCGCCTGAAAACGCCGGTACTTCAGTAATTTCCGGGTGGTTTGCAAGCGCTTGTAACCAACGCACTTCAACAGTCACACGAGCATGGATTAAACCAAACTCAGAAAGAAAGGGACGTAGAGCATCACATTTGCTCGCGTAACGTCCATCTAATGGAGAAAGTGCAGTTAAAGCGTTCATATCGATTCCTTAGATTTTGGAATTAAACGTAAAACGAAACACGTGCAGCATCAGTTAAACCACCTGAAACTGTAAACGCGCTAGATTCTGAATATCTTGTAGCAACTTGCGTTTGCCAAATACCATGCCCCAAGAGCTGCCACCGAGCTGACGCCACAGGTGTGCCATTTGCAAACCGGTAAATAATGACGCACGAATGCGGTTGGTATGTCCGGCATCTTTAAAGGCTTCGGCATTGCCACGTACCATAATACGCGGATTAATCTGTCCGGCCGTATCGACATAGGTTTGAGCGAGATTGGCAATGATGCTGGGGTGCAGGTAATTATTATCGAAGAAGGAGAGCTGTCTGAGAATTTTCTGTTGGGACTGTTCAATAATTTCAACAAATTTGGGGTTGCTATAGACCTTCTTTTCTAATTGAAGAAGTGCCATTGCATAGCTCATGGGAAGTTTGGTGCTGGAAAGTTTTGGAATTCTGGATTTTGGAGAAGTATTGAAGGGTTGAATAATGCTGCTTTCTAATGTTTTTAAACCTAAGGAAATATCGGCCAGTTGATTAAAAAAGTCGAGCGTCTGGGCATTCTGATTGCTGCCGGGACGGATATTAAGACTGGCTCTAATCAACTGTTCAAAATAAAAGTTACCACTTTCACCAATGCTTTGCTGACCCGTCAATGCTGTCATATGGGTTAGCTGGGTGGCCTGAAACACACCCGCTAATGCCAAAGCACGATTTTGACGAGTATTCAACGTTGTGGCTGGTTGAAATGGTAACTCCGTCATGCCGAATTCATCCTTTTATAAAATCAGGTTTAGGCGCATTGGTATGATGAATCACACCACCTCCTAAACAAACTTCACCTGAATAGAACACCACGCTTTGACCTGGGGTCACTGCACGTTGAGGTTCATCAAATTCAACACAAACACCATTCGGTGATTCTAAATCTTGATACACAGTACATGCTTGATCAGTCTGACGGTAACGGGTTTTGGCTGTGCAACGGAAACCTGTTTCAGGAATATCCTGCTCACCTGCGACCCAGTCAATCGCTTCAGACCAGAGCATAGTGCTTTGCATGAGAGGATGTTCATGGCCTTGACCGACCACCAGACGATTGCCTTCGATATCTTTATGCAATACGAACCAGGCACCTTCAGCAACGCCTTTCATACCGCCAATACCAATACCACCGCGTTGACCGAGCGTATAGTACATTAAGCCGTGATGATCACCAACCTCTTTACCGTCTTCCAGCACGATTTTTCCGGGTTGAGCGGGTAAATATTGCTTCAAGAAGTCATTAAAACGACGTTCACCAATAAAACAGATCCCAGTCGAGTCTTTTTTCTTGGCCGTGACCAGATCTAATTCTTCTGCAATTTTACGGACTTGAGGCTTTTCAATTTCACCGACAGGGAACAGGGTCTTGTTAATTTCACGACCATGGACAGCATGCAGGAAATAAGTCTGGTCTTTGTTATTGTCCACACCACGCAATAAAGGTGCATATTCTTCACCACGTGAGTTGGTCATGGTTTCACCACGACGGCAGTAGTGACCTGTGGCAATAAAGTCTGCACCCAGATTCACTGCGTGATCCAAAAAGGCACGGAATTTAATTTCTTTATTACATAAAATATCTGGGTTTGGTGTACGGCCAGCCGCATATTCCGCCAAGAAATGTTCAAAGACACGATCCCAATATTCCATGGCAAAGTTTGCGGTATGCAGTTTAATGCCGATTTTGTCGCAAACGGCCTGAGCATCGGCAAGGTCATCCATCGCCGTGCAATATTCTGTGCCGTCATCTTCTTCCCAGTTTTTCATGAAAAGACCTTCAACCTGATAACCTTGTTGAAGTAAAAGGGCGGCAGAAACAGATGAATCTACACCACCTGACATACCGACGATGACACGTTGTTGCATAGGATTAGGCATCCAAATTTGAAAGTAAGGGAGAATTCTGGTGCTCGTAAATGAGCGATAAAGGATATTTTTGACCTGAAAGCGCATCTTGCACGGCTTTAATCACCAATGGACTACGCGCGCGAGCAGATCCAATCAGTTCATCGAGCGTCATCCAGACTGCGCCGACAATATCTGTATCTAAAGTGGCATTTGGGTCATAGTCAATGGATTTGGCTAAAAAGCAGAAACGAAAATATGTACGATCCGGGAACATCGGTGGGGTATAAGTATATATCCCTAAAAGATGAGTTACTTCAACCGTATGTCCGGTCTCTTCCATGGTTTCACGAATTGCGGCTTCGATAATGGTTTCACCGCATTCCACATGACCTGCTGGCTGATTAAATACCGTGTGTGTCACACCTTCTGTATGTTCTTCTACAAACAAGAATTTTCCGTCTTTTTCAACGATAGTTGCGACAGTGACATGAGCAGTCCAAGCGGTCATAAAGCAGCACCATGGAAAAGGATGCGCTATTGTATAAAATTTTAGGGTGTGTGGCTATGTTGAATGGGGAATTCTTTAAAGGAGTTCTTTTAAAGATTAACGGCTTTGTTGCACAAACCTATCTGTAAAGGCTTTTTCAGCGATATAATTTTCAAATGAAGAAGCCTACACACAAAATCTACCGCACAACCAATTGGCCCGCATATAACCGAGCACTCATGAGTCGCGGAAATATTGCCATTTGGTTTGATCCTGCTACGCAATGGTATGCGCCATCAAAAGGCAAACAAGGGCGAAATCAAACCTACTCCGACGCAGCCATCCAATGCTGCTTAATGATTAAATCCTTATTCCGTCTGTCTTTACGTATGGTTACTGGCTTTGTGCAAAGTCTGATTAAACTTTGCGGATTAAATTGGATAGCTCCAGATTACACCACGCTTTGTAGAAGACAAAAGCATATTGATATTGCAATCAGCTACCAAAAAAGTAGCGATGGGCTGCATCTACTCATGGACTCTTCAGGCATGAAGTTTCTAGGTGAGGGCGAATGGAAGCGCAAGAAACATGGACCTGAATATCGTCGCCAATGGCGTAAA
>NZ_JALGQY010000083.1:0-1144 GCF_022809915.1 Acinetobacter lwoffii
AAATCCAGGTCTAGATTCGCGTCTTTTGCGCTGATTTCGCGTTTTAGCACTTTGCCAAGGGTTTCCCTCTGTTTTTCCTCAAATAGGGCTTTTTCGTCAATTGGTGACGTTTTAGCGCTATTTTTGATTTGGGTCTGCTGTTCAGTTTTCAGTGTGCTGAGTTTTATCTCATTTTCAGCAATCAGCAGATCCATATTTTTGCCGTATTGCAGCTGCGCCTGATTTCTCTGTTTGATTTCATCATTACTACGGCTGATTTCGGTCTCAATCCCTTTTCGGCGTAGTTCGGTGACTTTCGGCCCTTCGTGCAGGGTGGCTTCCAGACCATTCTCCTGGTCCTTGTAGCTGCGGTGGTCGACTCGGGCGGTGTATCCGGCCATGTCCAGATGCATATTGCAGATATCGGCAAAGTGTTTCCGCCAGTGTTCGATTTCTCCACTGTGTTTCTGATCCAGTTCCCGGGTTTTCTCGGTAAAACCTTCGGGAGTGAGCTTGCGTGTGCTCATCAGGATATGGGCGTGATAATTGCGTTCATCGCTGCCGGATCCGGTATGCGGGGCATGGATACAGGCATCGACAGCCACCTGATGTCTGTCCACGATACTGGCGCATAGTTCTTCGAGCATGGCCAGGCGTTGTTCCTGATTTAATTCACTTGGAAAAGCGATTTCAAATTCCCGCGCAACTGTCGAGTTTTTTCGTGTTTCTCGCTGTTCTACTTCATTCCAGAGTCTTTCCCGGTTTTTTAAATGCTCTGGTGCGTCTTGGGGTAAATAAATCTCTTTATATTCCACGCCAGTTTTTCGGCTGTAATCATGTTCCCAGCCTTCACGTTCACAATAGATCTTTTCACCGGCCCGATAAGCGATTGCAGCAGTGGCGGAATGCCCTGCGGATCGTGCTACTGTTTTGACTGAAAAGTGGTAAATCGCCATGTCTATTTTTCGCTTTTAAATTTTCACGTAGTGAAATACAACCGTGAATACGGTTGTCGGGGTATTGGGGAGACCCCAATCGGACTTGCAAACGAAGTTTGCATAAGTGCGCTCTTCGAGGAAAACATTACTATACATATAGCACCTTGAATGCATATTCAAGTGCGCTTATGTTAGGGATGGTTTCCCAGGATGATGGTATTGGATTA